>NYUL01000031.1 GCA_002684055.1 Gammaproteobacteria bacterium | reverse complement strand
AGAAGATATTCCTTTCTAGGCTCTTCTGATAATTATTGACCCATTTGTACCACCAAAACCAAATGAGTTAGAAAGAAAGCAATTTATTCTTTTATCAACGTTTTCTCTTAAAATTGGAAACTTCTCAGCAGCAGGGTCAATTTCATCAATATTATGGCTTCCACATAGGAACTCATTTTCCATCATCAGCACTGAATATATGACTTCATGAACTCCAGCAGCACCTAATGCATGCCCTGTTAATGATTTTGTTGAAGATATTGAAGGAATACTGTCCTTAAATACTTCTTTTATAGCATTTAGTTCTGTTATGTCTCCAGCAGGTGTACTTGTGCCATGTGTATTAATATATTCAACTTCATTTAAGTAATCTAAGCCTTGCATACATCTGCTAGCTCCTTCCCCTGAAGGACTCACCAATGAGTAGCCGTCGGATGTCTCAAAGCATGAAATCACTTCACCATATATATGGGCACCTCTTTTCTTTGCTGACTCATATTCTTCTAAAATTACAATACCGCCACCCCCAGAAGGTATGAAGCCATCCCTATTTTTGTCGTAAGGTTTAGAGGATGTCTTGGGTTTATCATTATTTTTGGTACTCAACGCACCCATTGCATCAAACATCATGGCTCCAGTCCAATGATCGTCNTCTGACCCACCTGCAATCACTATTTTTTGNCTACCATTTCTTATCAGATCAAAACCGTATGAAATGCAATGCAGACTTGTTGAGCANGCTGATGCAATTGAAAANGAAACACCTTTTGTTTGAAAAAAAGTTGATATAGCTGCCGATGTTGTNTTGCCCATAGTTCTTGTTACNGCATATGGNCCAACNCGCTTGATACCTTTCTCTCTAGCTGTATCAACNACGTTCTTTAATTCTCTGCTTGANCCTGTACCTGAACCAACAATAACACCAACATCATTGCTGCTGACCTGCTCTGCACTTAAACCTGAGTCCTCTATAGCTTCTTTCGTTGATAGAAACGCATAAGCAGAAGTTTCGCTCATAAATCGAAGCATTTTTCTATCAATCGTAGTCAAATCAGGGTTTACCTGACCAGAAACATGACACCTCATACCGTTATCAATATAATCTTGATTGGTTGAAAGCCCAGACTTGCTTGCTTTCAAAGAGCTTAGAACTTCGTTCTGGTTATTGCCTAAACACGATATTACACCAAGGCCGGATATTACTACTCTATTCATGCGATTAATGTTTTTTCCAAAAATACCCTCAATTTATCTAGTCTGTCTAGTTTAATAAATCTTTCAGTGTATTCAATGCAGTCACTAATTGCTTTATCTCTTTCTGCTCTTGCAAGAGCAAAGCTATTAGAATTCTCAAGTAGCTCTTTAACGGCATTGTAATCTTGAGTAGTTATTAATTGAAGTATTCCTTTCTGTTGTTCCACATCAACAGTTTCTAATAAAAATATAACTGGAAGGGTAAATTTTCCTTCACTTAGATCTTTAAACTCAGCTTTACCAGTATGCTCAGATTCTTTGAAATCATTTAGATCATCATTAATTTGAAATGCTCTACCATAAGCGAGACCTAATTTTTTTAATTGATCTTGATCTTCATTTGATAAACAAAGCTCAATACCTAAACATTTGAGGATTCCAGAGAACAATACAGCAGTCTTTTTTTCAATTACATCGTAATACTGGACAACTGATATAGTTTTATCGCTTTTAATCTTTATTTGATTAAATTCACCCTCTATAAGCATTTCAGCACATTGAATGAGTTCATTTGCTATCGCAATATTATCTAATGAATTTAAAGCTTGGAATGTTTTTGTATAAAGAAAGTCACCATAAAGTATGGCTTTTTTAATACCCCATTTTTTAACCACTGTTGGTTTGTTGCGTCTAATATCAGCTTCATCAATGATGTCATCGTGAACCAATGTAGATAAATGTATTAATTCTGCTGCTGATGCAAGCTCAATAAGCTTCGATTTCTCGACACCTATTTCGTTACCATAGAGGTAAATAATTTTTGATCTAATGAATTTTCCTGTATTGCTAAGAACATATGTTGTAATTTCATCTACAGTTGCATTGCTAGATATTGTGATATTAGCCATTTTCGCCTTTACTTCCAGCAAAAATTCAGTTAAATTTTGTTCCTCAATATTAGACATAACTATATTTTAAGAAATGTACGCAATTATAGACACAGGGAATCAACAAGANAAGGTTGAAGTTGGCACAGTAATTGAAGTTGATTACATGGNTGATGCCAAAAAAGGCGATAAGGTCAAGTTTGACAAGGTTTTGCTTTTATCTGACGGTAAAGATCCGTTAGTTGGGCAACCCCATGTCGAAAAAGCTTACGTATCAGGTAAAGTAGTTAGTCAAAATAAAAAAGATAAAGTTTATGCGATACAATTTAGAAGAAGAAAAGACTCAAAAAGGATTGTTGGACATAGAAGAAAAGTAACTACAATCAACATAGAAGAGATTAAAAATGGCTCATAAGAAAGCAGGTGGTTCAAGTAAAAACGGTAGAGATTCGAATCCGAATTTTCTGGGCGTCAAAAGATTTGGGGGCCAACAAGTCAGCGCTGGCGAAATACTTGTGAGACAGAGAGGAACTAAATTTCATGCTGGTCTTAACGTTGGAAAAGGAAGAGATGATACATTGTTCGCCTTGAAAACAGGTGAAGTAGAATTCAAAATCAAAGGCGCCAACAAAAGAAAGTTCGTTAATATAAACCCTTCTAAATAAATACCATGGCTTTTTTTGATGAAGCCAGAATTCAAGCAATATCTGGAAAAGGCGGCAATGGTTGCCTAAGTTTTCGTCGAGAAAAATATATTCCTCGTGGCGGCCCTGATGGCGGAGATGGAGGNAATGGCGGAGATGTAATTGTTAGGTTAGATTCAAACTTAAATTCATTAAACCACTTAAAAGGAAAGAAAGTTTTCGCTGCAAAGTCTGGTCAGGGAGGCAGTGGCAAGAACATGAGAGGGGAGTCTGGNTTAGATTTAATTATTCCTGTTCCAAATGGCACATTAGTACATGCTCTNGCGACTGGTGAATATATTGGAGAAATAAATCTTGAGACAGAAAGCATAGTAATTGCAAAAGGCGGCAAAGGCGGACTNGGAAATGCACGTTTTAAGTCATCTACAAATCAATCTCCCAGAAAAACCATTAATGGNGAAGCCTCTGATACAAGAGAAATAATGCTTGAGTTGAGACTAATTGCAGATGTAGGTCTTCTGGGCCTGCCAAATGCAGGTAAATCAACACTTATAAGCAGTATCACAAATTCAAAGTCTAAAATTGGTAATTATGCATTCACAACTTTAGATCCTGAATTAGGCGTAATGGAGAATACGCTTCAAAAAATAACAATTGCTGACTTGCCTGGGATCATTGAAGGAGCATCCAAGGGATTAGGTCTAGGGACTAAATTTCTTAAGCACGCATACCGAACAAAATTTTTATTACACCTTGTGGATGGTACTCAAAACCCAGAAGAAGCATTGGAATCATTTAATGTCATTGAAAAAGAACTTGAAGATTTTCACTTAGATTTTTCGGATCAACAAAGGTGGATCTGCATCACTAAAATAGATTTAATAAAAAGTGATGATCTATCAGATCTTATTAATAAATTTCANAGGAAATTTCCTAAGACGGCAATTTACCCGATATCGTCTATATCAAAAGATGGNTTAGATATTCTTAGTGAGGAACTTTTTAAGCAGATTTGACTTGCTTATTCAGCCTGCTTTTAATTCTGGCAGCTTTATTTTTATGAATAANGCCTTTGCTTGCCATTTTATCTACAGTTGATTGTGCAGTTTTTAAAACTTCAGCAGCTTTTTTATCTTTTTCTTCCACTGCTTTTGTAGTAGCTTTAACAGCTGTTCTTACCATAGATCTCTGAGCATGCTTTAACTCATACCTGTTTTTATTTTGTCTGGCTCTTTTGTCAGCCGATTTTGAATTTGCCATTATTCTTTTCCTTTTGTTTGGTGGAGGCGGCGGGATTCGAACCCACGTCCGTCATCACTTTCCCCTAGCTTCTACATATTTAGATACATCTATTAATTTCATCTTTAGTATAGCCTGATGATCAAGACATACTAAGCATAGTCCAAAAATTTCGCTATATAGTTGGACAGGCTATAAAGCTACTCCTACAAAATGACTACTATCAAACGTTGTAGGTCACAAATGATAGCAGGTTGGCATTAAGCTGCCAATCTATAGTTGTAGTTATCTGCAACTAAATTTTTTAAACAAATTTTTTCGAGTTATGTTTATGCTCGATATGCGCTTTGGGTTCTGCGTCAGACGTCAAAGCCTAATACGCCCCCAGACCGGCAATAATAAAGCTTATTTATATTTTTTTAAAGCTCTTTCTTGATCTCTTTCTATATCAGCAATCTTTTTAGTTTGCTTTTTATCTATGTTCTTTTTGCCTTTTGCTAGTGCTATTTCTAATTTTGCTAGGTGCCCTTTCCAAAAAAGTTTTACAGGCACGCAAGTTTGCCCCTTAGCTGATATTGCAAATAGAATCTTATCTACTTCTTTNTTATTGAGCAGTAATTTTCTGAAACGGCCTGGTTCTGTTTGATCTTTCTGGTTGATATAGCTGGTTGGATCAATCCTTGATCCTACTAAAAATAGTTCTCCTTTGATTTCTTTTATATAAGCTTCTTTTATATTTAGTCTGCCTTCCCTAAGTGATTTTACTTCCCAGCCTTCTAGCATTAGNCCAGCTACAAAGCTTTCTTCCAGAAAAAAATCAAATCTGGCTTTCTTATTTGTTGCTACAGTTTTACTATTCATAGATATGATTTTACAGGATCAGCAAAAGCTTCTCAGCTTTTTAGGCCTCTTTCCATTTATTGCTCTCTCAGCNATTATTTGGATTAATCCAGTTTGGGATGTTTACATATTGNTTATTTTTATCTTTTACTCANTATTTATCCATATTTTTCTTAGTGGGTCATGGTGGGGTTTAGCATGTANTAAGAATAAATCTTTGGCTCCCTCAATTGCATTTTTTTTCNTTCCCTTTATTTTAGTTCTCATAATTTCTNTGTTGGAATATTTTNTTGAACCTAGNTACAGCAAATCTTTTANATTTATTTTAGGACCATTAATTGCTCTNTTATTAGCACACGAATTTGGCCATATNTACGAGAAAAAAGAGCTTAATTTAGATCCTGATTATCTTGATCTTAGATTTAAGCTCACTTTTTCAGTCAGGATTTGCCATTTACTTATGATTGGGTTTATATTTACTAACCAATAAAAAAAACTATGGCATCACAATCTAGTCAATGGAATAACAATACAGCCTTCTTGTTGGCAGCAACAGGTTCTGCTGTAGGCCTAGGTAATATTTGGGGATTCCCATACAAAGCAGGAGAAAATGGCGGAGGGCTATTTGTTCTTCTTTATATTTTCTTTGTAATAGCATTAGGTCTGCCCGTATTTATGGCAGAGGTATTTATAGGGAAAAAGGGAAAGAGTAACCCTGTAACATCCATAGAAACGTTAGCTAAATCTTCTAAATCTTCATCTAAATGGAGCATTGTAGGTTATGGCGGCATCTTGGCTAGTTTAATTATCGCAGGGTACTATGC
>NYUL01000030.1 GCA_002684055.1 Gammaproteobacteria bacterium | reverse complement strand
GCATATTCCAATATTTTTTGTACCGTTATCTATACTAAAAATAACCTTAGCTTCTTTTTTCAATATTGAAATCCGGTTCTCATTTCTTCAAATTATCCCAAAACAACTTAGCTGGATCTAAATCAGAATTATTATGAATTTCTTGCAAGCAGGTTGGAGATGTAAGGTTAATTTCGGATAGTTTCTCACCCAACAAATCTGCGCCTGCAAAATATATATCATTCTTTTTAAGGTAAGGAATAATCCTTTCTGCTATTTCTTGGTCTTTTTTTGTAACTGACTCAATTTTTGATGTGGCTCCAGCAGCAAGATTTCCTCTAAAATCTTTATGAGATGGCACTCTGACAACTTTTTTTGGTAGAAGCTGGTAATTTATGAAAAGCAGTCTATGATCACCATTTTTTGCAGCTTCAATGTACTCTTGGAGAATAAAGTGCTTTTTACCTCTTTGACTTATTGTTTCCCAAATTACGTTTAGGTTCTTGTCTCCCTTCTCTATAAAAAAAATAGATTTTCCTCCCATGCCATCGAGAGGCTTTAGAACAATTTTTTCAAATTTTTCAGTTTTGAAAACATCTTCAATCTCTTCCAAAGAGTTTGTAACTTTTGAAAATGGGATAAGTTCAGGAAAATTAAGAATAATAAGCTTTTCATTATTTTCTCTTAGGGCTTTTGCTGAATTAATACAATCAACACCCGATATTTCTAGCATTTGAGTTAAATATAAATACTCTTTATTGAAGGGCGGGTTTAGTCTATTAATGACAAACTCGAAATCTTTTACTTCAATGGATTCAAACTGGCTTATTTCAAAAATTAATTCTGCAGGATTAGGAAATACGATTTTTGTGCATCTAGCATAAAGTGAAGAGTTCTTATGCGTAACATCTGTTGCATCAAAAGCAAAAACCTCATTACCCCTCATGAATGCTTCTTTCATTAAATACACAGAAGTATCTTTTGCAAGATTCATTGAGTGTAAGTCATTAATAATAAATCCAATTTTCATAGTTAAATGTTAATTTTTGAAAGAGCTACTAAAGGTGCTGTTTCAGCTCTAAGTATATTCTCTCCCAAATTCAGGTAAGTTGCTTGGTTTTTGTCAAATAAATCTCTTTCATATTTATCAAAACCAAATTCGCCNCCAGATATTAAAATATCGTATTGTGTATCGATCGATAAGTGATTCTCTGAAAACTGATCGAGAACAGCAATTGAGCTAAAATCGCTAAAATTCAATGCCTCAATGGACTCAATAAACTCTAATTCCGGTAAAAAAAAATTTTCTGATTGCAAGAAAGCTGATTTTATAATTTCTTGATACCTGGCCAACTTGTTCTTTTCTTTTTGAAAATTATAAGTATTTATGGTTTTATGAGAAATGTAGACGATTATTTGTTTTACACCAATCTCAACACACTTTTGCAACATAAATTCAAACTGACTTTTCTTTAACAGAGGCACCAAGATTGTTGTTTTATAGCGTTGCGGTTTTGATATCTTTCTAATAATTTTTGAAGCGTCCTTACCGTTAAAGATGGTTTCATACTTACTACCTTCTCCGTCAAAAATATAAAACACTTCGCCATCTTTAAGTTTTAATACTTTTTTCAAATAATGTATTTGACTATTGTCTAAAAAATGATCAGTATTTTTATCTAGTTTTTTTTTAAGAAAAATTGACGCAATCTTCATTTTGAAGAGAAATTATACCATTTAGATGTCAACCAAGTTTAATACAAATAAAAGAAGTCTTCGTGGAGAAGTAAAAAGAGCCATAAAACGTTACTACCGTAACCTCGANGGAGAAAGTCCTATAGAACTTTACAATCTTACTATTAGCCAAATAGAGCCTCCTCTTCTTGAGGTTGTTTTAAANAAATGTAAAGGCAATCAATCAGAGGCAAGCAAAATTCTGGGCCTAAATAGAGGAACGCTAAGAAAAAAAATGGCTAAATATGGATTGCTGTAATGATCAAAATTAAAACAGCTCTTATCAGTGTTTATGACAAGACAGGGGTGCTAGAGCTTGCTGAGAAACTAGTAAAAAATAATGTAGAAATACTGTCTTCAGGCGGGACCGCAAAATACCTCAAAGAGAATAAAATACAAGTCACGGAAATATCAGAATANACAGGGTTTGATGAAGTTTTTGAAGGCAGAGTTAAAACCCTCCACCCAAAAATTCACGCAGGCATCTTGGCCAGAGGAGAAGCAGATAAAGATGAGCTTAAAAGATTAGAAGCAAAAAAAATTGATCTCGTTGTTGTCAATCTTTACCCCTTTGCTGAAGAAGTCGCCAAGGATACTGCAACCGAGAATTCTATAATTGAAAAGATAGATATTGGAGGGCCAGCAATGCTACGCGCAGCAGCAAAGAATTTTCACCACACAATTGTTGTGTGCAGGCAAGAACAATACGATCAATTTGATATTGATGGTGTAAGTATTCAACAATCAAAAGAACTGGCTGCAGAAGTATTTAGTATNACTAGTGACTATGATTTAGATGTCTCTAATTGGTTTTATGGCAATTCAATCCAGCAAGGNTTAAAGAAACTTAGATACGGGGAAAATCCACATCAAGANGGACTCTTATCTNTAANTGATAATCCTCCAATAGACTTCCTTNAGCCCATTCAAGGAAAAGAAATTTCCTACAATAATGTTTCTGATGCGCTTGCAGCTTGGGCTTGTGTGCATGAATTTACGGAGCCAAGCGTATGCATAGTTAAACATACCAATCCTTGTGGTGTAGCATCCGCGAAAAATATTACAGAAGCCTATGGTAAAGCATTTCAAACAGACCCAACATCTGCATTTGGCGGGGTGATTGCTTCTAATATGCTGATTGATGAAGAATGTGCTGAAAAAATGATTGATACTCAGTTTATAGAAGTGCTCGTAGCCCCTGACTTTTCAATTAAGGCGCTAGAAATTTTCTTGCAAAAACCTAATATCAGGGTGCTAAAAAGCAATGGCAATTCTACTGATATTTATGAGAATAAAATGATTCATGGAGTTGGCTTAATACAGTCTACGGATCTGGAAGAATTTTCAGAAATGAATTTAGATTTCGTTACCACGAACAAGCCTAATGAAACAGAGATTGAGGATCTAATTTTTGCAATGAAAGTAGCAAAACATGCGAAGTCTAACGCTATAGTATTGGCAAAAAATAAAATGACTCTGGGTGTTGGTGCTGGGCAAATGAGCAGAGTAGTGAGCATGAAAATTGCATTTATGAAAGCTGATGAAGAAGGGTTAGATGTAACAAATTGTGTATTAGCATCTGATGCTTTTTTTCCTTTTAGAGACAATATTGACTTAGCTGCTAGCAAGGGTGTTACTCATATAATTCAACCTGGAGGTTCTGTAAAAGATAAGGAAGTTATTGAGGCTGCACAAGAAAATGAAGTTACTATGACGCTAACAGGGGTCCGACACTTCAAACACTAATGAATATTTTGGTTATAGGACAAGGTGGCAGAGAACATGCTCTAGCTTGGAAATTAGCACAATCAAAAAAATCAAAAAAAATTTATGTTGCTCCTGGTAATGGAGGCACAGAAAATGAAGAAAAGTGTACTAACGTATCTATAGATATTAGCGACTTTAATGCTATCAAGAATCTCATTATTGAAAAGAAAATAGGGTTAGTAGTAATAGGGCCAGAAGATCCATTAGTAAATGGTTTAGTTGATTTTCTTAGCGATCTTGAAACCAAGGTTTTTGGGCCATGTTCTGAAGGTGCAAAACTAGAAGGATCGAAAATTTATTCAAAAGATTTTATGTTCAAAAATAATATCCCAACTGGAGATGCAAGCTTCTTTTCCACACCAGATAAAGCGAAAAAATTTCTTGCCAACTGTAATTACCCAGTGGTTCTAAAAGCAGATGGGTTAGCTGCTGGTAAGGGGGTATTAGTTGCGCAAGATTATTTAAGTGCTGATGAATGGGTAGATGCAGTTATGCAAGATTCAATTTTTGGAGATGCTGGAAGAAATATTTTAGTTGAGGAGTGTCTTTTTGGGACAGAGCTCAGCTTCATGGGAATCTTGACGCCTAATGAATTTATCCCTTTTGAGACTAGTGTGGATTATAAGCCCCTTAATGATGGTAATGATGGCCCAAATACAGGTGGAATGGGCTGTATATCGCCCTCTCCTTTCATGAATGATGAGCTAAAAAATACAGTAATGGAAAAAGTGGTAAAACCAACCATTGCAGGCCTTAAGAGCCTTGGTATTCAATATTATGGTTTTATGTATTTCGGGTTAATGGTCAAGGACAATGATCCAAAGGTACTTGAGTTTAATTGCAGATTAGGTGACCCTGAAACACAGTGCCTTATGATGCAAATGAATTCAGATTTAGNTGANAGCCTATTGGATGCATTNGACAATAAGGCAGTTTNTATAAATTGGAANNCCGGAGCNTCAATGGGTGTTGTTCTTGCCTCTGAAGGATACCCTGGCAATTACNAAACTGGCTGCTCAGTTGAGTTTGGAAATACTGGANNTTTAAAAGTTTTTCATGCTGGAACAAAATTCAAAGATGGTGTTCTAGAGACAACTGGGGGAAGAGTATTCTCAGNAAATTATTATGACAAAACATTAGATCTTTGCTCGGAATATATATATAAAAATATTGAAGAAATAAGATTTGATGGCAATATATACAGAAGAGATATTGGAAAAATTTATGAGTCTTAGTGATAAGTTGGCAACAGAATTAAATCATTTTCTTAAAACAATCACCTATGAAAATAGTGGTGATTTGGATACTAATTTGAATGAAGAGGAAAGACAAAAGTCTATCTCGCTTATGAGAGTTAATGCTTCTGGAGAAGTATCAGCTCAAGCTTTATACAGAGGACAAGCTTTTTTCACAAAAACACCTGACGTAAGAAAGCATCTTGTAAAAGCGGGTGATGAAGAATTTGATCATCTTGTGTGGTGCAGCAAAAGACTTGATGAGCTAGGCGGAAAAAAATCTGTTTTAGACCCTTTTTACTATGCTGGTTCATTTACACTTGGTTCAGTAGCCGCTTTGATTGGTGATGGAACAAGCCTAGGTTTTGTTGAAGAGACAGAGAAGCAAGTAGTAGAACACTTACGAAGACACTTAAAAGAAATGTCTCCTAGAGATGTAGAAAGTAGAAAGATTCTAGAGAAGATGCTGGAAGAGGAAGAAATACATGGCCAAGAGGCTAAAGAGCATGGAAGCGAAGAGTTGCCACCGCCTGTGCGTGGCATGATGACAGCAACCTCTAAAATAATGACGACATTAAGTCGTTACTTCTAAGGGAGCTCAACTTTAGAAAGAAGCTCAATATCATTTTTACTAAACCATCCCTTATTCATCTCTATTGCAGCAATAATATCTCTGCTTGATGAGCAAACTGATTCAAGGTTTTCAGGCTCTAGATCAAATATTTCTACAATCTTTTTTTCACGATTAATAAAAGCAACTGATAGTTCAATATAAGTATCTTTCATCCACATACATCTGCGTGCAGCACCGGGCCAAAAGAAAATCATGCCTCGATCTTCATTTAGTTCTTTGACGTCCATCAGCCCTTTTGATCTTAAAGCTTGAGTATTCGCTACTTCAAGCATAAGTTCTTTCGTGCCAATATTGGCCTCTATGAAGTTTGTGTTTGCATTAACTGATATGGTGACGAAGATCAGTAATAGTATTCGCATAATCATCTGTGTTAAAGATTGCTGAGCCTAATACAAAAGTGTCTGCTCCAGCATTGCAAACATTTTTGATATTCTGTGGATTGATTCCACCATCTACTTCTAACCTTATTTCGTTAGAGCATTCATCGATAATACTTCTTGTTTCTGTAATTTTGGGCAGAACAGATTCTATAAATTTTTGACCTCCAAAGCCTGGGTTAACAGACATGAGCAATGCTAAATCTAAATCGTTAATATATTTTTTTACATACGAAAGATCTTCGGCAGGATTCACTGCAAAACCAACTTTACAACCTAATTTTTTAATCAAAGCAATTGAAGCATCTACATCATCTGAAGCTTCGGGGTGAAAGGAAATTAAATCTGCTCCAGCATCTGCAAACATCTGTATTAACGGATCTACAGGCCTGACCATTAGATGAACGTCAATAAACTCTTTTATCCCATAATTCCTTAATGATTTGCAAACCATAGGTCCTATTGTGAGGTTTGGTACATAATGGTTATCCATTACATCAAAATGGATCCAATCAGCTCCAGATTGAAGAACATTTTCAACCTCTTCACCAAGTCGAGAAAAATCTGCTGAAAGAATTGAAGGAGCTATTATATTTTTCACTTTATTTATTTAATGCATTAAGTGTTTCAGGGCTACCAACATCATACCAATTTATGTTTAATATTTCTGCGCGTAATTTTTTCTCTGAAGCAAGAATTTTTAAGCAATCATGCCAATAATGAAATTTTGTATGAGTAATTTTATTAAAAACTGATCTATTAATCACACTAAACCCAGTCCACACGAAATCCTTAGAATTTTCAATATCAATAAGCCCATCTTTAACCGTGAAATCGCCTAGAAAATTATCTTTAGCTTGAATTACAAATAAAGTATTAGATTTTTTTTGTAAAAATTTTTGATAATCATAGTCAGAAAAAATATCTGAGTTAATTATTACAATATCCTCATCAGCAAATTTTGTGATTGCTTGTAGCACACCACCACCAGTACCAAGTATTTCTTTTTCATAACTGAAATTAATATCTATTTTGCCCAAAAATTTTTCATTTACATGGTCAATGATCTTCTCAGCCATATAATGCACATTTATTGATACAGAATTAAAACCAGCTTTGATCAGTTTTTCTAAATGATAATCAATTAAAGGTTTTCCCTGTACCTCGATAAGGGGTTTGGGTGTTTTTTTTGTTAAACTGCCAAGCCTTTTACCAAAACCTGCTGCCAATAGAACTGCTTTCATAATATTTTTTCAATAATTTTCATTTGAGGTTTTTTTAAATAATTAAGGCCCATCATAATTCTAGATAAGAACTTTGGCAGATCTTGTTGCCTACTAAGGAGCTTGCCCTCCTTAAAATATTGATTAAAAGTTCCAACAATTCTCATGGATCTATGAGTCAATGCCACCATAATATGCTGCATTATTTCATCAACCTCTATCTGAAGCCCAGAATTCGACAAGTGTCTTGAAAGAACATCATTGATAAGGTTTTCTGGGTAGTCAAAGCTGTGTTCAAACAGCAATGAAGCCAAATCTATACCAATTGGTCCAACATTTAAATCTTGGAAATCTATTACAAAAAGCTCATCATCAAGAAGCATCAAGTTTCTTCTTTCAAAATCATTGTGAACAGGAATAAATTGCTGACCTAGTAGTTCTAAAACAAGGTCTTTTCTTAAAACCTCTAGATCCTGTATTTGATCCTCCCTGCATTCTTGCTCAATACAAAACTCAATGAATGCTTGGGTTTGAGTGAGAAGGCTTTCTTCTGTGCAGCTTTTTAAAATATCTTGATCACAAAAATATAATAAAGATAGCTGTTCTAGTGCCTTAGTTAGGATCTCTTTTTCATCAAGGCTAGTCTTAGTGTCTAGAGAAATATCGCCCAGGTCTTGAAGAAGCATAAATCGTAAATCTTCAGAAAATGCAAAAGTTTCAGGAACATTTACATTGGAGTTTATTAGTAGTTTAGATGAGTATAAAAAATTAGCTGCTTGCTCTTTGTCTTCTGAGTTATCAACTAAAACAAATGATTGCTCATTGGTCTTAATTCGAAAATATTTTCTATTACTTGCTTCTTCTCTTAAAGGCTCTAAATTAAAATTGTTTGTTCCTATTACGCTACTGAGCCAGTTAGTTGCTTCTAAAAGATTTTTCTTCAACTCTCTTTGACTACTTTAGGTACTGGATATCCATCTGCTGGAACAAAGAAATCAGGCATTAACTCATCAAATGGGTAATCTGCGTATTTTCTAAAATCTGTTTCTCCATGCTCTGCCAACAATGTATCGTCAATTAAAAAATTACCACTGAAAGTCTTGTGATCTTTATTGAAAACAATATAAGCAGCATCAGACATAATTTCTGGAGCCCTTGATTTTTCAAACATATCATTGCCTCCCAAAACATTTGCAACGGCTGCTGTCTTAATTGCTGTCCTTGGCCATAATGCATTAACTCCAATTCTTCCTTGGTATTCAGCAGCCATGCCTAAAACACACATGCTCATGTTGAACTTAGCCATTGTGTAAGCCAGTGAGCCCTGGAACCAAATTGGATCCATATCTAAGGGTGGTGATAAGTTTAGGATATGAGGGTTTTGTGATTCCAATAGGTGCGGTATGCAGAGCTTGCTTGTAAGAAAAGTTCCTCTTCCATTGATGTTATGCATCAAATCATACCTTTTCATATCTGTTTGCTCTGTTGGTGTTAAGCTGATTGCTGAAGCATTGTTTACACAAATATCAATACCACCAAACTCTTTAACTGTTTTGTCTATTGCGCTTTGCACGCTCTCCTCAAATCTTATATCACACTGAAGCGGAAGAGCTTCTCCACCTGCTTTTTTTATATCTTCAGCAGCGGTAAATATAGTGCCTTCAAGTTTTGGGTGCGGCTCAACAGTTTTAGCAGCTATAGCAATTTTTGCGCCATCTTGCGCGGCTTTTAAAGCAATAGACAAACCAATGCCTCTGCTTCCTCCAGTCATGAAAATTACTTTATCTTTAAGGCTCATAAAACTATTTTTAATAGTATACGTCCTATAATACAAGCATATGAAAAAAGTTAACAACCTCCTGTTTGGAATTATATTTTTAAGCTCTCTTGTTTCTGCTGATGATTGCATTGATGAGACTAAACCAGATGTCCAGATCAAAAAAGGAGAGATAGAGATTTCTAAAAACATAGATTTAACTTTTGACGAGGCATCTAGCAATGAGGATATTCTTGAGCTTAAAAATGTCAGGGTTACTTCTTGTGAAAATAGTTCAGTTTGGGCCTTAACGGCTGAAAATGCTCAACTGATTGAAAAAAATCTAACAATACAAAATACCAAACTAAAAATATTTGATGTGCCTGTTTTTTGGCTTGGCGAGGTGAGTCTAAACGAAGATGAAAGCTTTAATATCCCAAACCTTGGTGTCACAGATTCAAGCTTAGATATAAGCTATAAATTCAAAACAAAAACAGAAAATTCACAATTTATTCTTGAGCCAATTTATTCAAAATCCTCTTTTGGCCTATCAATGAACTTCCTATATGACAATGGAAAAAATAATTTTAATTTTAAGAGCTTAGCTATTGATGATGAGAATAGCTCTTGGGTCTATGACATAGATTCGACCATAAATTTAAATGAATTTATTTCAATTACGCTAGATTATTCCGATATAAGTGGCAATTCTCTTATCCAAAATTATGGATATAGATATCTTGATATAAATAGACGTAGCCTCGATCTAAAGCAATCAATAGGGATATCCGCATTTAAGGACAACAGGAGCTTCTCTGTGTTTTCAGATAATTTTCTGAATATTGGAGCCTTAAGACCTGTCTCTCACTCAAAAGACTATGTTAAATATGATAGATATTTCAATGTATCTGGCTGGAATATTGAATTAAATTCAGAATTTGCAAAATTTAACAACAATACATCAGCTGATTTAATTACGCCCTATCAGGTTTACGATTCTGTCGATAGATATGCCAGAGATTATAGCTTTTCTAAAGTCTTCAATTTTAAATCTTTTGATTACAGCTCAAGGTACTTACTAACCACAAGAGAATATAAAATAAATAGTACTGGTAAGAAGGAAAATTCTAACAATCTAGCGACACAACAAGCTTTCTCTTTTTTGGAAGATAAAAGTCTTAAAATAGGTTTAATTTGGTCGACCTTCGGTGAAGAAAGTGGTTTGCCAATAATTGACTCATATCCGTTAAACCCATCACCTGAATCAAATATTTCGCTAGCCCCATGGGTTGGCAAAGACAGAACGACTAATTCTAGAAAAATATTTATATTTAAAAAATGGGCAGGAAGTAAATTAGATTTTTCTATCTCAACAAATTTATATGAAAAATATAATTTTGATCTGGAAAATATGATTTTTAAAAAATTCTATGACAACAATCCGGTTTTCTTTTCAGTTAATACAAAAAATAAGAATTTTAATATCTTTGCTATGGGTAACTATAGTGTTGAAAAAAGTGACTTTATGGGCCTAATGGCTGGCTTTAAGTATTCTGACGAAAATACGCTTTTTTCGTTACAAAAGAATAATTTAGTGCCATCAAGCTTCCCTCTTAAACCACTAGATAACTATGTTCTGAAATTTAAGAGAGACTTTGACAGCTTCAAAGTCTTCTCAAGAGCTCAATATTCAAGAGCTGAAGATACTGTTAATGAAAACGTGCTTGGGGTTGAATGGGAATATGATTGTTTGCGCCTAAGGTTAAGCATGGAAAGAGCTAGATTTTTCCCATTTGTTGATCCTGATTATTCTGAAATGTCGTATTATGACTTAATATATTTGACTAATCCTAAAGTAAAAAATAACCTTAGTTTTGAATTTGAGTTGGTAGGACTTACAAATATACTTACTCCGATAGATAATATTATTAATAATGGACTTTTTAATTAGAACCTTAGCCCTTTTATTCTTAGTGAACTCAATTTTTTCACAAGAGCTTGATAGGATTGCAGTTATTGTCAATGATGGAGTTGTATTGGAATCTGATATTCAGCAAAAAATGTCAGAGTTCAAGAAAAATGCGACCCTCAATGGTCAGAAAATCCCTTCAGACGATGTTCTGCGTGAAGATGTCTTGGATGATCTCATCATAAGCGAACTTCAACTACAGCTAGCAGATAAAGTTGGGATCAAAATTAGTGACGAAGAGTTAAATGTAACTGTTAAGAGGCTAGCACAACAAAATAACCTTGATCTTGAAGAGTTTGTAAAAGTTGTTGAGGAAAGAGGTGATTCATATTCTGAGCTGAGAGAGCAAATCAGAAAAAGCTTAAAAATAAACAGAGTACAGCAAGGTAGAATCCAAAATAAAATACAAATAACTAAAGAAGAGCTAGATAATTTTCTGAATACTGAGGAAGCTCAAAATCAACTAGGACCAGAATTAAGAGTTAAACAAATATTAATACGAAATAACTCATCGCAAAATGTTCAAACAGTTTATGGAGAGGTTCTTTCTGGATTAACCAATGGAATAAATATTGATGAGTTTATAACAGAATTTTCTGAAGATAACGGCTCTGGAGATCTAGGCTGGAGAAAGCTACCAGCTTTTCCTGAATTATTTGCAAGCACTTTAAGAGGGTTAAAGATAGGTGAATTATCAGAACCTATTACAAGTGGTGCTGGCAAGCACTTATTATTTCTTGAAGATAAAAGGGGCCCAACAGTTACGTTTGAGAAACAGTGGGAAGTTAGACATATACTCTTGATTCCTAATCGAATAAGGCCTGATGAAGCAAGCGAAAAACTTATTGAAGAAATAAAAGAAAGAATTGAGGCTGGAGAGAGTTTTGCAACTTTAGCATCGGAGTATTCAGATGATCCTGGCTCTAAGCAAGAAGGTGGAAGGCTGGATTGGGCTGGTGAGGGAGTTTACGATGATGAATTTGAGAGACAAATTAAAAAATCAAACCTCAATGAAATTACAGAGCCTTTCTTGAGCCAATTTGGTTGGCACATACTAGAAGTTTTAGGCACAAGAGTTGAAGACAAAACAAATGAAAGAATTGAAGATAGAGCATTTTCATACCTATTCAATAGAAAGTTTGAAGAGGAGCTTGAGACAGATTTGCAAGAACTGAGAGCAGACGCATTTATTGAGATCAAGGAGCTTGACTAGTAAGCCTATATTTATCTCTCTAGGAGATCCTTCAGGCATCGGTCCAGAAGTGTTTGTAAAATCTCTTAGCAATCCTGAAATACAAAAAAAACTCTCCTCCTTTGTAGTTGTTGCATCTCAGACAGTGCTGCAAGAAACAATTAAAAACCTAGGCAAAAACTATAAAATTAATCCAGTCTCAGACCAATTTAACTTAGTAAGTGACTCAATAAATGTTTTACATGTTGATGGTTGTGTTGAATATGAATTAGGGTTTCCCCAAAAAGACAATGCAAAATATATTTTAAAATGTCTCTCAAAAGCCGCTGACTTAGCAAATGAATACAAATCTTGCCTTGTTACAGGTCCAGTAAATAAAAAGATTTTAAGCTGTGTTCAAAAAGATTTTTCTGGTCATACTGATTTTTTAAAAGATAGATTTAATTCTGATGAGGTTTTGATGTACATGTCTAATGGAACTTTGCATTTAGGCATCATCACAACACATATCCCCTTAATGGAAGTGCCAAGTGCAATCTCTAAAGAACTCATCGTAAAAAAGTTTCATTTGCTGAATAATGGCTTACAAAATATTTTTAATATCACTAATCCTAAGATTGCTGTGCTAGGGCTTAATCCACACGCTGGTGAATCAGGCCAGATTGGAAAAGAGGAGGAAATAATTATTACTCCTGCCATCAATGAATTAAAAGATAGTGGCTATTGTGCTATTGGCCCCATATCTGCCGACACTGCATTTTCTGTAGGAGGCTATGATGCAATTCTATCAATGTACCATGACCAAGCTTTGCCTGTTGTGAAAACCTTAGATTTCAATAAAACAGTTAATATTACTCTAGGGCTACCCTTCTTAAGAGTTTCTGTAGACCATGGGACTGCAGAAAATATAGCTCATGAATTTTCTGCAAACAATGAAAGCATGTTAGAGGCTTTGAAAATTTCCTTAAATAATTATGAAGCTTAAAAAATCGCTAGGTCAAAATTTTTTAAAAGATTCATTCTATTTAGATAAAATCATTAGCAGCTCCCAAATAGATGCTACCGAAAATGTTATAGAGATAGGGCCTGGTGATGGTGCTCTGACAAACCTAATTCTTCATAACTCAAAATCTCTGACAGCCTATGAAATAGATAATAGATTTAGTGAATTTCTAAAAGAAAGGTTCAGTAAAACAAATTTCCAGGTAGTTAATAAAGATTTTCTGACAGTTGACTTAAATGACGTAATTTCTGGACAGATTATTATGGGGAATTTGCCCTATAATGTTTCGTCTCAAATAATATTGAAGATTATTGAAGCCAACCTTGATTATAAACATTGCATTTTTTTAATCCAAAAAGAACTAGCAAATAGGTTTATTGTTGGTCCAAAATCTTCGAAAATTTCTATTCAAAGCCAAGTTTTTTGTGATATTGAAGCCCTTTTTGATATACCGCCAGAAGCTTTTGATCCAGCTCCTAAAGTTAATTCAGCTGTTATAAAGATAACACCACATAACAAATATGAGAGTTACTTTTCAAAATATGAAAATCTTAAAAAAATTCTAGCTATATGTTTTGCCAACCCAAGAAAAAAGATATCAAGTGCGCTCAAAAATTTTGATATGGATATGGCAAAGTTTAGTTTTGATCTGAATAGTAGACCGGAAGAGCTTGAGATTACTGATTTTTTTGAAATACTTATCCATTATGAAGGCCAAATCTAAATTTATAATTGGTGATATTCAGGGCTGTTATAAAGAATTCAAAAATCTAATAAAACTTATAGATCCAAATAAAGAGAACAAGTTTTTTTGTGTTGGTGATCTTGTCAATAGGGGGCCAGAATCTGAGAAGGTATTGGATTATGTTTTAGAAAATAATATACAAAGCGTTCTTGGTAATCATGATTTACATCTTATGGCGATTCTAATTGGCGCAAAAAAACATAATAAGAAAAAGGACACGATGATAAAGATACTTAATAAAAATAAGGCAGTAGAAATTATCGATTATTTTTCATGCTTTCCTTTTGCCAAGATCATTTCTACTAATAATAAGAAAACGCTTGTCACACATGCAGGAGTTTTGCCTTCATGGACACTTGAGGATACGTTAAATGCAAATGAAGAGCTTACAGATAGCCTAAAAAGAGATCCGGAAGGATTTTTTAGCACTATGTACAGCGACCGTAGTAAAGCAATCTCAAAATCCACAAACAAAAAGAATAGACGAAGATATCTTATTAATGTCTTCACACGTATGAGATTTTTATCCAGCAATAATAAGCTAGACCTCCAAACAAAAATTAAAAAATCTGGGTCAAAAAAATTTCAACCTTGGTTTTCCTATGAGCATAAGTGCTTAAATGATGTTGAAAATATAGTCTTTGGCCACTGGGCTGCACTAAATGGTGTAACCAATCATAATAATATCAAAGGGATAGACCTGGGCTGTGTATGGGGAGGATCATTAGCTGCTATAAATATAAATGACAAATCAATAATTACAGTGGATTCACAAAAATGAAGATTTATAAAGTTGGAGGGGCAGTAAGGGATGAAATCTTAGGCCTGGAACCCAAAGATACAGATTGGCTTGTTGTTGGTTCATCAGTGGCAGAAATGCTGAAACTTGGTTACAAAAAAGTTGGCAAAGATTTCCCTGTTTTTTTGCACCCTGAAACAAATGAGGAATATGCTCTAGCAAGAAAAGAGCTTAAATCTGGATATGGGTACAAAGACTTTGAATTTATTTTTACTCCAGATGTCACAATAGAGGAAGACTTAAGCAGAAGAGATTTAACTATCAATGCAATAGCAAAAGATAGCAATGACATGCTTATCGACCCATTTAATGGACAGTCAGATATCAAAAATAGAATATTTAGACATGTCTCTGATGCTTTCTATGAGGACCCTTTAAGAGCTCTACGTGTTGCAAGATTTAAATCACAAATGCCCAATTTTGATATTCACGAGTCAACAAAAGTTGCCCTAAGAAAAATATCAGAATCAGATGAACTTAAGTTTCTTTCAAATGATAGGGTCTGGAGAGAAGTTGAAAAAAGCTTACACAGCAAATTTGAAGAATTCCTATATGTTATTAAGGAATACAATCTATCTCATCCGTGGCTAACAAGCATAGACAATATTCCAAGCTTTATCTCTGATAAGCCAGAAATTAAGTGGTGCCAAGTATCTGAAATTAATAAGTTTAATTTTGCTTTAAAGCTCGATATTCCCAAAAGCTATGACAGGCAATTAGCATTATGGAAAAAATTCTGTAATTACAAGCCTGACCGAGATATTAGTTATAAGATAGATTTCTATAGCGCCTTTTCAAGGAATAACTTAGAAGAAACAAAATACACTCTTAATTTCTTCAGTTCTTTACAAGAAAAATGCCTTCCAATTATAGAAGAGTACTCTAATTTTAACTTTGGTGAATTATTTTCAAAAGAAAATAAAAGCCCCGAAACTGTTAAAATAGAAAAACTTAAAGAGATTATTGAAAAACATGAAAAATAAAGTATTCATTACAGGTGGAGCTCAACGCATAGGCAAGGCTTTAGTAGAACATTTTCACTCAATTGGGTGGAATATTCTTTTTCAATATAGGTCTTCGAAATTAGAGGCAGAACGTATTAAATCAGCTCTGAATGCTGCCCGTCCAGATTCTTGTCAAATCATAGGTTGTGATTTTGATAACAAAGAATCATATGAGTCTTTTCACAAGCAACTAGCAAATGAAATTGATGGGCTTACAGCATTAATAAATAATGCATCAACCTTTTACCCAAAGAAGCTTAGTGAAACTTCACATAATGACTGGGTAAAACTTACTTCGTCTAATTTATATCAACCAATTTTTATATCAAAAATTTGCTCCAGTGAGCTAATAAAAAATAAGGGAAGTATTGTAAATATTGCTGATATTCATGCTGAACAAGGTTTAAAGGATTATTCAGTCTACGCTGCTGCAAAGGCCGGGTTAATCAATTTTTCAAAGTCTTTAGCGAAAGAGTTAGCTCCTGATGTCTTGGTAAATTCTGTGAGTCCTGGTGCTATTTTATGGGATATAAACGAGCCATCAGAGGAAAAAAAGAATGATATTCTTTCTAGCATTCCAATGAAAAGAATTGGTAATGAAAAAGATATTGTTTCAATTATCAATTATCTCTTAACAAAAAATACCTATATGACAGGAAGAAATATAAATATTGATGGAGGAAAATCTTTAGGATGAATGAGCAAAGAGTTGAGCTTTTTATTAAAGAAAGAAAGTTTTCATTCATGATCCCTTTTAATGATTATGTTCCATTTAAGAAAGCAGAAAAAAAGATAATAGATTTAGTAGAAAGTATTGATCATACCGAAGAACAGTTAGATGAGGCTATAGTCTATTCGGCACTACAACTTGCCATTGAAAATGAAAAACTAGTAACTCAAAAAACTGAAGACACTTCAGAATCAGACGATCAAATTTCAGAACTTATAAAAAAGATAGAAATATTTATCAATCAATAATTACAAAATCTTTTTAAATAGTTATATTTAAATTGTCTGGATCATCGGTTTTCAGAATTTACTTTAGAACCGATACTATAAATTTAGGGAAACAGATTTTATTTAGCTGTGCGTTACTATAATAAGGAGGCCTTACTAGGTAAAAGAGTTGCCCACCTGACCTTTGGGTTCAGGGTAACTGGAAACAATGGTTCAGATGTCTAAGGCTTCAATAAGAAAACAGTATAAAAAAATTAGAGAAGCTCTTCCTGCTAAACAAGTAAAAAAATTATCTGTTGTAATCAATAAAAACTTATCTCAACAAGAAGAATATAAACAAGCAAAAAACATAGGGAGCTATTACCCAATCAATAACGAAGTTATTGTTAGAGATGATCCAAATAAAAAATTTTATTACCCAAGAATTACCGATGAAAAGCTGTCATTTTGTTCTGCTTCAACTGAATTTTCAATTAATGAATTTGGTATAAAAGAACCAGCAAATTCTGTGGACACAGAACTATCTAAAATTGATGTTTTTTTACTGCCACTTATAGCCTTCAATAAAAGCTTGTACAGGATAGGGTATGGTGGTGGTTACTATGATCAAACCTTTTCAAAGCTGTTACATACAAATAAAAAAATTTTACTTATTGGTTTGGGTTACGAGGCCCTTAAAACAGATTTCAATTTTCAAACTAACTTTGATGTAAGATTAGATAAAATAGTTACCGATAAAAGAATCTATGTCTAAAAAATATAATGCTGCTCTAGGGGCATATCAAATTATCAAAAATTACGAAGGCAAGCTAGTGATGGGCATTGGTACCGGAAGCACAACAGATTTCTTCACAAAAGAATTTCTCCCGAAATTAAAGGATAAGATCACATCAATTTATTCTAGTTCCTATAGAACAAGTCAACTTTTAGTGGAATTAGGTTTCCATGTGACTAAGTATCAAAAAAATGCTTATATCGATGTCTATATCGATGGCGCTGATGAGGTAGATCTAAACCTTAATTTAATTAAAGGAGGCGGAGGCGCACATACCAATGAAAAAAGATTAGCAAAGCAAGCAAAAACCTTTATCTGTATAGTTGATGAAGAGAAATTAGTAGAAACTTTAGGCAAGTTTCCGCTTCCTGTTGAGATAGAGCCTAAATACTATAATGATTGCTTAGCGTCACTCCGAAGGTTTTCGCAGAACATAAAAAAACGCGAACAATTAAGTGACAATGAAAATTATCTTTGTGATCTTTATGAATTTTCAATTAGCGCGCCGCTTAAAACTGAAGAAGAAATTCTATCAATTAACGGCATTATAGACGTTGGCATATTTGCATTTGATAAGCCTACAAGTGTAGTGGTTGGACTTGAGTCAGGTTACAGGTTTATTGATTCTTGAATAGCTGAGACAATGACTGGATCTTCTGGGTCTATTCTGTGAGAAAAACTTTTTATTTCTCCATCTGGTGTGATGAGAAATTTGTGAAAGTTCCAAGAAGGTCTTTCTCTGGTCAATTTATAAAGTTTCTTGTAGAAAGGATGATTGGTTGAATTTTTGACATTCGCAATAGAAAAAAGTGGAAATGACACATCAAACTTTGCCTTGCAAAATTCGCTTACTTTTTCTTCATCACTATACTCTTGCCCCATAAAGTTTCTTGAAGGAAAGCCTAGAACTGTAAATTTTCTGTCTTTGAATCTTCTTTGAAGTGTTTCCAGTTGCTCGTATTGGTAAGTAAACCCACATTTACTTGCAGTATTAACAACCAGAATGGTGTGATCACTATACTCACATAAATTTTTGTACTCTTTTTGATTTAGGATTTTTACATCTGTATCAAGCAAGTTTTCACAACTGAAAACTTGAAGACCAAGAAACAAAAAAAGTAATGCCGAAAATTTATTCATATTTAATACCTATTATATATGTGGGGTTAAACTGAAGAAATGCCAAGCAGTAATACTGCGAAGATTGTAAAAAGTATAAGTAGCTCTATGTTGTCTGCAAATTTTTCCATAATTTCTCTCAAAAATGCTTGGGGCCGGAGCCCCTAGCTTGTCAGTCATGGGGGGGAGAGGAGAGACTGACTAATACATCTATAATAAATAGTTATTTTGTAATATCAATAGATTTTATAAATAAACATTAGTTATTTTTATAAATAACTATTATTTATCTATATAGACAGTTTCATTGCCTTCTAGCTGACTGAAGAGCTCTATCACATCTGAATTTGACATTCTAATACAGCCTTTTGATGCTTTTTTTCCTAATAACCACTCTTCAGGAGTGCCATGGATATAAATATACCGTGAGTATGAATCTATGCCTGTGCCCTTATTTACACCTTCTTCCATCCCATCAAGCCAAATAATTCTAGATTGCACCACATCATCAGGCACAATCACTTTTTCTTGGGCGTATATTGGATATACCTTCTGTGCTTGCCTTCCTATGAAACGCATCCCAAGCTTTTCACCCTGCCCAATCATTTTTTTAACTCTGTGCTTGCCCAAAGGTGTTTTAAATGAGCCTTCTTGTGCTCCTTCCCCATATTTTGACGAAGAAATAATATATTCATTAATAATATTGCCAGCATCAATCAGATAAAGCTTCTGATCTGATATAGATATTTGTATTTCTTTGGCATTTATAAACGACATTAATGAAAGTATAAATAATAATTTAATTTTCATATCTTCTTTGAAAAATACCCAAGCCAAAAAATAGNAAAGAGACTATAAGCATTGGCATATCTCCATATATTAAATATGTCGTATCTTTTGAATTTAGCGTTATTTTTTGAGTTATAGACCCTTTTGTACCTCTCTCAAGTCGCTGTGAAGATTCTTCCGCTCGAGGACTNATTATCTGNGATATNCCGTCTATCGTAGCCCTTACAACCCATTTATTNGATTCAACAGCACGCATTCGAGCATGTTTCAGGTGNTGCTCTGGCATTTTATCCCCATACCATTTGTCATTNCTCATATGAATAATGTAGTCTGTCCCTCTAACTCGTTCAGTAAAAGTATTATTAAAGACAAGTTCCCAACAAATAAGTGCTGACCATTCAGCTTTATCTTGTAGACGGTCCCCTCTTTTCAAATTTGAATTAGGTATATTAAAAAAATCGTTAAAAGCAGTTAGCAGCTCACCAAAAGGTTGAAATTCTCCAAAAGGTACTAAGTTTCTTTTGTCATGTAGGTGGTTTGTTCTGAGATTAATTGCTGAAGTATAAAAACTATCTTTTTCTTCTCGAAAAAAACCTCCTATTACATTTTTGCCTTCTATCAAATCAATAATTTTATCGTTGTATAAAGTGACTGCCTCAGGCCAAACCACTAGATCTGATTTGGCTGTGTTTGTCATTTGAATAATTTCTTTTAGGTCAGTGTTAAGCGGCTGTATAACTGATATCTCAAGTTGTTCTTGCCCTCCCTTTTGGTAATGTCCTGGACCGAATATCATTAAAGCAACCAATATAGATGCAGCTGTTCGAGCTATAAAAATATGATTCTTTTCAAAGAATAATGTAATTACAAGAATAATCAGAAAAGAGGTGCCTGAAGCTCCAATAATCGGAAGTACACCCCAAAGGAACTCATTAATTGCTCCTAAATTTAACCAAGGAAAGCCAGAAATTATCCAGGATTTCATCCATTCAAGTAAAAAGAATACGCTTGGCAAAATAAGGTATCTGTACTTACTATTCTGGAAAAATTTTATAGCAAAAAAAAATATGCCAAAGTAAATAGATANGTATGCAACCAGCAAAATGGTAATGAATGCGCTTAGTAAATTACCGGCACCATAATAATTTACGGCATCAAATAGCCATGCTAATGAGTAGGCCCAAAANAAAAAAGCTAAAGCCCAGCCTATGNAAAAATATTTACCCAACTTCTCGTACTGTTATTTTTTTAATTTTTCTTTGATCAGCAGATGTCACAGTCATTTCTAAATTTTCTACAACAATTTTTTCTCCAACCTTTGGCAANTGCCCAAACTCTTTGAGCACAAAGCCACCCAAGCTTTCTACTTCTGGACAATTAAGCTCCTTTGAAAAGAACGCTTCAAATTTTTCTTTTTCTATTGTGGAGGAAACGATAAACTCTTTTTCGTTTATCTTTATAATCTCGTTGTTCTTCTCTTCGTAAAATTCATCTTCTATTTCGCCTACTATTTCCTCGAGAATATCTTCAATAGTTATCAATCCAGCAATCATTCCGTATTCATCTAAGACAATTGCTAAATGAACTCTGTCTTTTTTAAAATCTTCTAAAAGAGAGGTTACAGATTGTGACTCTGGTATATATTTTACCTCTCTTAAGATCCTAGATAATTTAAAAGACACATCTTCTGTGGAACCTATTAGGTCTTTCACGTGTAGAATGCCTAGAGCTTTAGTTTTCTCATTGTCAAAAACTGGATATCTTGAGTGTTTTGTTTCGTTAACTGTTGAGTATATTTCTCTTAGGGTGTCCGACTCTCGAATCGAAGAAATATTAATCTTTGGAATCATTATTTCTTTTACTATTGAGTCTCTAATATTGAGGACGTTTTCTATTAGTTCCTCTATTCGCTCGTCTTCAGGCTCAATATTTTTTGTTGTTTCGTTAACATNGTCCTTACGAATAAAAATATTTTTAATGATTGAATAAAAAGATTGCGATGGTTCGTCAGGCATTATTTGTATGGGTCAGATATTCCAATTTTAGATAAAAATTTCACTTCGTTATTCTCCATTAATATAGCATCATTTTCCTGTTCATGACCATATCCAACAATGTGCAACATGGAGTGGACCAGAAGATGTACAAAATGATTAAAGATTTCCTTATTCTGGTCTTTTGCTTCTGCAAGAAGGATATCATTACAAATTAGTATTTCCCCGTTACAAATAATTGAGATATTAGTTAAATTTTCATCAGGAAAGGAAAGAACATTAGTTGGCTTATCTTGGCCTCTGAATTGTTTATTTATTCTCTTTATTTCTTGGGCCGAACAGAAACTAATTTCTAGATTTATTTCATTTATGGAGAAAAAACTCGAAAAATCTTTGATAATTTTCTCTAATTTATTACTTGTCTTGGTAATATAATTCGGCTGCTTAAAAAACTCTACCTGCAATTTCTTATTCGAAATTATCATAAGCCTCAACAATTTCTTGGACCAGCGAGTGCCTAACAACATCTCGTGCTGTAAATTTTGTAAATTTTATTGAATCAACATCTTTAAGAACGTCAATGGCGTGCCTTAAACCAGATTGAGTGCTTTTTGGCAAATCTATCTGGCTCAAATCGCCATTTACAACAGCTTTTGATCCAAACCCCAAACGAGTTAAAAACATTTTCATTTGTTCAATTGTTGTATTCTGACCTTCGTCCATAATAATAAAGGCTTCTCGCAATGTTCTGCCTCTCATGTAAGCAAGAGGAGCAATCTCTATTATGTCTCTGTCAACTAATCTATTTACCCTTTCAGCTCCAAGCATATCGTGCAGCGCATCATATAATGGTCTCAAATAAGGATCTATCTTTGAGCTCAAATCGCCAGGTAAAAATCCCAATTTTTCTCCGGCCTCAACCGCTGGCCTAACTAAAACTATTTTTCTAATCTTTTCTTTGATTAAATCGTCTACAGCCCTAGCAACAGCAAGAAATGTCTTGCCTGTTCCAGATGGACCGACCCCAAAGGTAAGATCAGCATTGGCAATATTGGTAAGATAGTCTTTCTGGTTCTTTCCTCTGGCAGTTACTGAAGCTCTAGGTGTCTTAATATGAACCTCATTTGTATCTATTTTTTCTGAATCAGAAAATTTTGCTGTGTGAAGGCTAAGGTGAACTATATCAGGAGTAATTGTTGAATTAGTTTCTAGCTTTAGTTTTAGATCTGTAAGAGTAGAGATTCCCATTTTTACGTCATCTTGTTTACCAGATAGTTTAAATTCAGTTCCATTCTGAGAGACTTTTATTTTTAAAGCTTTTTCTATTTGTTTAAGATTTTTATTTAGTTCGCCACATAGGAGCATTAGTTGCTCAGGCGGTAGATTGGAAAAATTTAATTGATGGTTATACAAGGTTTTTAATTTTCTATTGATCCCCTAAGGCAGTTTGGCAATGCATCTTCAATCCGAATATTAATCAATTGGCCCTCTAAATCAATACTATCTGATCTAAAGTTCACAACCCTATCGCATATAGTTCTTGCTTGAAGCTGGCCTGGGTCCTTCTTTGATACACCGGTAACTAAACAATTTTGTAAAGAACCGACCATTTTTCTACTGTAACCATAAGCTAGCTGGCTTAATCTTGCTTGCAAAATGTTAAGTCTTTCTTTTTTCTCTTCCTGTGATACATCATCAACCATAATAGCAGCTGGTGTGTCTGGTCTTGCGCTATATATAAAACTATAGGATTCATCAAATTTAACAGCATTAATTATATTCATGGTCTCCTCAAAATCTTGTTTTGTTTCGCCAGGAAAACCAACTATAAAATCAGATGAAAAACGCATATCTGGTCTTACTTTTTTCAGCTTATCTATAAGAATTAAATATTTTTCTGCTGTATACCTTCTTCTCATTAATTTTAAAATTCTGTCAGAACCACTCTGAACTGGTAAATGAACATGGCTTACTAATTCTGGTACCCTTGCATAAGCTTCAACAAGATCATCCTTAAATTCATGGGGATGGCTGGTTGTAAATCTTATTCTTTCAATATTATCAATCTTCGCTGCTAGCTCAATCAAAACTGCTAAAGATGACTTCTCTCCCTTATATGTGCCTTTGAAATTGTTGACATTTTGCCCTAAGAAATGAATTTCTTTGGTGCCTTTATCAGCGAGAATTGAAACTTCTTTCAAAATGTCTTCAATGCTTCTTGAAACTTCATGGCCTCTTGTTTTAGGCACAACACAGAAAGAGCAATACTTATTACAACCCTCAACAATTGATACAAATGATGAAGCCTCGCCTCGTTCTGGCATTGGAATGTGATCAAATTTTTCTAATTTAGGGAAGGATATATCTATCTGCGACTTTTTTGTCTTACTTTCATCATTGTATAGCTTCGGCAGGTTATGCAATGATTGAGGCCCAAAAACTATGTCTACTGCAGGAGCTCTTTTAATGATTTTTTCGCCTTCTTGCGATGCAACACATCCGCCTATAGCAATTTTTAAGTCTGGCTTTTTATCCTTTATTTTTCTCCATCTTCCTATTTGATGAAAAACCCTTTCTTGAGCTTTTTCTCTTATTGAGCATGTATTTAATATAAGCAAGTCTGCTTGTTCTTCAGACTCAACAAGTTCAAAATCTTCTTCAGCCTGAAGTAGATCTATCATTTTTGCAGAATCATATTCATTCATCTGACATCCATGAGTTTTAACAAATAATTTTTTGGGCATTTATTTCTCTATTATTTAAAAAAGTTTTCTCTGTAAAACTTCAGCTCATTAACAGAATCTTTAATATCATCCATTGCCCTGTGAGAGGACTCTTTTTTGAATTCTTCTGCATCCGGGCTCCATCTTTTTATGATTTCTTTGAAAGAGCTAACATCTATATGTCTATAGTGAAAATGGTTAGCCAATTTAGGCATATGCTTGATTAAAAACCTTCTATCATGTGAAACACTGCTGCCACATAAAGGCGATTGGTGTTGTTTTATATGTTTTTGAAAAAAATTTAAACTTTGCTGCTCTGCCTCTTTTAGCCCAATATCACTTGATCGGATCTTTTCTACCAGACCAGACGAGTTATGCTGTCTGATATTCCATTCATTCATAAGGTCTAAAACATCATCAGTCTGGGAAATAGCAATTTCTGGTCCTTCTGCAACAACATTAAGATCAGAGTCTGTTACCAGACAAGCAATTTCAATAATATGATGCTTTTCTGGATTAAGTCCTGTCATTTCAAGGTCTATCCAAGCTAGTAAATTTGTATTTGTCATTTATACTTTTTGTTCTCAACACAATAATACTATATGAGCACCAAAGATAATCAAAAAGTATATTTTGGAGACAAAAAAGTTTCTAAAGAAATAAAAAAAGATGGCGTAGAGACCATTTTTACTAAAGTCTCAGAAAATTATGACCTGATGAATGATTTCATGTCAGCAGGAATGCATAGAGTATGGAAAAGATCATTTATAGATTCAGCAAATATTAATAAAGATGATGTTTGTTTGGATCTTGCAGCTGGCACAGGTGATATTGCAAAACTTATTGCAAAAAAGGTGAAGGAAAAATCTATATATTTATGTGATCAAAATCTTGAAATGATTGAAAAAGCCAAAGAAAGGTCACTCAATGAGGGTTTCTATCATAAATGCTTCTTTGCTGTGTCTAGTGCTGAAAAACTCCCATATGATGATGAGACATTCAATCATGTTTTCATTTCTTTCGGTTTTAGAAATTTTTCAGATAAAAAAAATAGTTTAAAAGAAATCTATAGGGTTCTTAAGAAAGGAGGAAAACTTCACATACTTGAATTTTCAAAAGCTCAAGGTCAAAATTTTTCTAAGCTTTATGATTTTTATAGCTATAACTTTATTCCAAAGATCGGAGATCTAATCTCAGGAGATCGGGAGAGCTATGAATACCTTGTCAAGTCGATAAGGACACATGAGAACCAAGAAGAGATGTTAGAGCTTTTTAAAGATACAGGATTCTCCAATTGTAATTATGAAAATATTTTCAAGGGCATTGTTGCATTACATAGAGGCTTAAAGTGAGATTTCTCAGACTTTTTCAAATTTTTTTTTCTGTAAGATCCTCCGGCATATTTAATTTATTTATCCCTGGATTTAATCCCATTCTTAAGCCCATAAAACAGCCTAATGATGTTGAGAAAAAGCTGAAAAAAGTGCTTGAAGAACTAGGCCCAGTTTTTATTAAGCTTGGACAGCTCTTATCAACAAGAACAGACCTAATATCCCACAAATTAGCCCTTGAATTATCAAAGCTTACAGATAATTGCGAGCCACTAGAATACTCTTACATTAAAGAACAACTAATTAGAAACTTAGGAAGTAAATCAGACATTGTGCTTGATACAATTGATCCAATTCCCCTTGCTGCTGCTTCTCTGGCGCAGGTCCATAGATTTACTAAAGGAGATCAAGAGCTTGTGGTAAAGGTACAGAGGCCTAATTTAGAGACTTCTATCTCTCGTGATATTGGCGCAATAAGATTGGCTACAACAGTTATAAGAACTTTTTATAAAGGCTACCCAAGGATAGATATAAGCTCTGTAGTAGATGATTACGAAAGGGTAATTTTAAATGAACTTGATTTTAGAATTGAAGCTGCCAATGCAAAAAAAACCTTTAATAACTTTAAAGACACGAATCACCTTTATATACCAAAAATTCATGATGAATTTACAACAAAGAAGACACTTGTCATGGAGTACATTGACGGTGTGCCCATTACAGACACAACCGAACTTAAAAAGTTTGGCCTTGATCTAAGGGTGCTGTCTGAAAATGGGGTTAAAATTTTCTTGAAGCAAGTCTTCCAGGATAATTTCTTTCATGCAGATATGCATCCAGGAAATATATTTGCAGCAAAAGATAATCCAAATGATCCGTATTATTACGCTGTTGACTATGCAATATGTGGCTCACTCACTGAATCAAATCAGATTCTTTTAGCGCAAATGATATCTTGTCTTCTAGAAAGAGATTTCTACTCACTGGCTCAACTTTTTATTTTTGCTGATTGGGTAAAAGAAGATACTAAAACTGAAGAGCTTGAAGCTGTTTTGAGAGCTAATTGTGAAGATCTTCTCGACAAGCCATTATCCCAAATACTATTTGGGGAACTTTTGCTTAATCTTTTTGAGGGTATGAAGCAGTTTGATTTATATTTAGATAATGATCTGGTGCTTCTAGTTAAAACGTTAATTCATATCGAGGGAATGGGCAGACAGATCTATCCTGATCTTGATTTCTGGTCAATTGCTCAGCCATTTATAGCTAAATGGATTAATGATAAATATAGTGTGAAGGGCTTAATTGAGTATCTTGTATCAAAAAA
>NYUL01000029.1 GCA_002684055.1 Gammaproteobacteria bacterium | reverse complement strand
AAAAACCAGTATAGATGCGTATCCTGGAACATCTATACCAAATAGCAAGGTTCTAGTTATGATTATTAGTGCGTAGATTAAAGAAATAATTGAAATAACTACACCGATATATGTCCAGATTTTAATTGGTAAGGAACTAAAACTGGTAATTCCATCGACTGCAAAATTCCATAATTTAGTTATTGACCATTTTGTTTCACCTTTTTCCCTTTCCGGTCTTGAGTAGTTTATTGTCGTCGTTTTGAAGCCTACCCAGGTGAAAATGCCTTTCATAAACCTGTTATTCTCTCTAAGTCGTTTTATTTCCTGAACTACCTGTGATGTCATAGCTCTAAAATCGCCTACATTTTCAGGTATTTGTATCTCAGAAAATGAGTTATGAGCTTTATAAAACCATTTAGCTGTAGTTCTTTTGAAATAACTATCTTTCGACCTATCAGTACGTGTTGCAGTAACAACTTCATACCCTTTTTGTATTTGGTATAGCATCTCTGAGATAAGTTTTGGTGGATCTTGTAAGTCAGAATCCATAATTATTGCAATATCTGCAGAAAAATTGTCTAACCCTGCTGTAATAGCTGATTCCTTTCCAAAATTGCGTGAAAACTCAATTATTTCTATAGCCCTATTGGTCTGTTGTTTTTTCAATGCAGCAAGCGTTGAATCGTTTGAACCATCATCAATGCATATGAAAGAAAAATTAAATTCTGATAAACTGCCGAGCGTTTTATCAATATCTGTAAAAAAGATATCTACACTTTCCTCTTCATTGTAAAAGGGCACTATTATAGTTACAGTTTTCATAATCGAATCTAACAATGGATATTATAACTAATAAGAGTATTTGGTTTAGCGCTTTAATAAAAGTTGTTGCTACGCTTTTATTTTGTAGCCTTATTTTTAACCATAGCTACGATAAACCTTATTATAATTATGACTCAATACCCTATGTAGCATCAGCTAAATATCTGGAAACAAGTGACTATGAAGCTTCTCATAAGTATTCATATGAACTCTTAAAAAAGAAAGCACCACAACTTTATAATGGTCTTTGTTGTTCAGGTGCCTATAGAAAATCTATGTCCAGTGATTATGAAGCATTTGCATCTCATATGCCTGCGTATCAAATAAAGTCTTTGTATGTCAGGTTAATAAGAACAACGAGCGATGTTTTTGGCATTGATGAATATAAATCTATAAATCTAATATCTATGAGTTCTGTTATCGGAATTGTATTTGTATTTGTAAGCTTCTTTTTTCATATCAATGTTTTTGGATTTTTATCTATTTTTGGAGTCTTAATACTATCCCAGGTATTGCATCTATCCAGGCTCATGACGCCTGATGGCTTATCAAGCCTTACTTTTTTATGCTCTATTATTCTAATTATGAGAAATATGAGCTCAGCGGGTTTTGTGTTTCTGGTTTTAGCGCTTCTAATACGACCTAGTAACATTGTCTATACTGGTTTAGTTCCATTATTTTTACTCAAGGATAAAAGGTTTATTTACTTTGCATTCTTATCTATCTGCTCGCTAATGGTGTATTACTTAAATGCAAAAATTATTGGGGGACTTGGTTGGTGGAAAAGCTTCCATTCCAGCCTTATAGGTATGCCCACAAGCTTCATTGGGTATGAGCCTCCTTTCAGTCTAAGCCAATATTTAAACTCATTAAATTACTGGTTTTATTGGACACTTACAGACTGGAATTATAATCGTTGGCTTGCACTAGCAGCTAGCTTTTCTTTAGGTTCAATTTACTTGTTACAAAAAGATAAGGGCTATTTAAAAAATGAAGTAATAATCTTTGCTTCTTTCTCATTCGGTGTTCTTATTAGCTTCATATTATTTCCAATTGCTGACCATAGAATTTATTCTAGCGGTCTAATACCCGCAACTTTTCTATTGATGTATTTTTTATTCAATCAAAAAAAAATTTAATGAAATTTTTTGAATAAACGTGTATCTTAAATAGACTTATTATGAAAAAAATTACATTACTTATACTCATTAATTCTATGGTGTTTGGTGACCTTCCGTCATCAGATATACACCCAGCAGAAAGTTCAACNATTATTGACACTAAACCTGAGAACCANACAAANANATCTCCATCAAAGAAAAGTAAAAAAATTAAAAATGTTTANCAAGCTCAAANATCAGGATCTGGNTATGGTTGGGTGCAAGATATAGTTGGCATTGATGAAGATGTTTTTAATTATGTTGANGGTTCAGATGAAGACCTCGAACTTTACTTAAGAAGTAGCTTTTTTTCCAATGTCGCACTTTCGCCAGATGGNAAACATTTAGCATTTCAAAGTAAAAGTGATGAGTTTACCGAAGGACTAGTAGTTGCAAGGACAGACGATTTNTTAGATCCAAAAAAAGGATTGGAAAAAGCTACAGTGGCAAAGGCAGCCTTGGAGAACAGAGGGGATGATGTATTTGGTATTAAAGAGCTTTTCTTGTGTAGTTTTGATTGGGTTTCAAATTCTTTAATTCTCGTTGAAGTCTGTGGGAAACAGTTTGATAGATTGCAAGGAGAGATTTTTCAGCAAATAGGTATTTTTAAGTTATTCAATATTAAAACTAGAGAATTTAAAAACTTTATCTATCCATTAGAACCTGCTCCTAAAAAAGGAAGCATGACATTCGCTGATAGATATAGACCAGCAACCTTCATTTCTAAATACGATGATGAGTCTCTATTGATGTCCGTGGCTGAAAACAAAAGAGGTTTTAGATACGCGCACCTAAGGCAAGTTTTTTTCAATAAGAAGGGCTCTAAACCCACTGGAAAAGACTTATATGTATCCAAAGAGCCTTGCCAATTTAAAGTAGGCTACAAAGCAAACAGTGCATGCAATATTCCATACATTTACATACTAGATAAGGACAAAAAACCTGCTTTAACTTTTTCCAGTGACTTAGATGGGGTTTATGCNCATTTAGCTGATGACAAGACGACCAAAATAGATNTAGATATCGAAGATTANACCCCATTTGCAGTTAAGGGTGATTTGCTNTGGATGTACGGTGTTAGCGGNATAGGTGCTCATGGTATAAGTGTATTGAACCTTAAAACGAAAAAAATCCAGAAAGCAGTTCCTTCAGATTGTCATTCGGTAATTACTGCTATGAATTCCTTAAATGAAGGCATTCCTTATGCGGTTGACATGGAATGTGATGGTAAAAAAGAGATAATCTATTTTGATCAAGATAAAAGGGATGCGCAGATTTTAAGTCAACTTTCCCAAAGTTTTCCAGACAAAAATATATCATTGGGTAATTGGACAGACAAGAATGATAAAGCAATCTTCTCTGTTTCTGATTCATCAGTTGTGTCAGAATTTTTCATGCTAGATCTAACCAAAGGAAGNCTTATNCCAATTGGNAGAACATCTAATGTNCCAAAAGAAAAGCTTCANAAAATGGTTTCCAAGAAATTTAAAACTAGAGATGGNGAAACTATTTATGGCTTTCTTACTATGCCTAAAGGAGAAGTTAAAAGGCTAATTGTTTATATNCATGGCGGNCCTTACGGTATAAGAGATTTTGACCAATATGATTTTTCAGAACAATACCTTGCAAGCAAAGGTGCAGCTATATTAAAAGTTAACTATCGTGGTTCGGGTGGTTATGGAAAAGACTTCATGGAANACGCTTACAAGGAATGGGGCGGAACTTTATTGAATGATATAGCTGATGCAACAATTGCAGTGCAAAAAGAATTAGGTATCGGAAGAAGTAAAACTTGTGCTTTTGGAGCAAGTTATGGTGGTTATGCAGCGCTTGGGATGGCCTATAAGCATAGCGATTTGTATGAATGTGTTGCAGGAGGTATGGGCGTTTACGATATGAAAATCTTGAGAGATGGTAGCGATGATAGCATTTATACTCGTCAAGATAGTTATGAAGAAACTGCCGAAAAGTTTTGGGGTGATGATGAGGACCAACTGGTTGATTTCTCTCCAGNTTTCAATGCTGACAAGATGAATTCNAGAATTTTAATGTGGCATGGNCTNCAAGACCCAATATCACCAATTGTGCANCTAGATCTTATGAANGAAGCNCTAGAAGAAAATAATGTGCCTTATCAAGCATTCACNATGTCAAAATTAGGCCATACTTTTGGTAAAAAAGAAGACATAAAAGCTCACCTACCAGTTTTGAAGAACTTCCTTTTCGATGAGCTTTAATTAAAGNTAGTTTCAAGTNTCTTTTTATCAGATTGGTAAAATTTACCNGCTAAATAGTAGAGTGGGGGACCNAGTATAAGGAACAACACACTAAATCCAACCAAAAGATTGGTGTAAGGATTCTCATATCCTTGAGAAATAAGATGGTCTGATAACACCCCCATCAACAATGATCCTGGGACTATGCCCAACATGTTTAGACAGAGTAAATTAAAAGCCACTACCGTCCCTCTAATTGATGGTGGTACTAGTTCTTGTATGACTGCAAATACTGGACCATAAAAAGCTCCAAGACTAAATGCTGAAGTACAGACTCCAACCCAGAATAAAATACTNTCTGTTTCCAAGTAACGTGTAAAAGCAAATGGCATGAGTATAAGAGTCAATATCAAAAGGAACCATGTTCGTGGTAAATTATATTTTTTTAAAGCCCAGTCACTGGCAACACCGCCAAAAAGACTACCAAGAACACCAAAAACTACAAAGATCCATCCGTTAATCTGAGCAAAAGTATTTCCATTAAAACCTTTATCCTCAACAGCCCATACGACTTCAAACTGAGCAGCACCTAAAATTACATGATATAGAGTGCCAGCTGCGATCGTAAGCATCAGGGACTTTGACATTAACAGAACTTTAAAGAGTAATTTGATGATGCTTAAAAAAGATTCTGGATTTGATTTTGCTGGGATATTTTTTCGAGGCGTGTCTTTAACAAGAAGCATTAATAAGCCGAGAATCAAACCTATACCACCGAGCAAATAGAAGCAGCCACGCCATCCAATAAGTGGTTCAATATAACCTGCGATGATTAGACTAATTCCTACGCCTACAGGAACCCCCAAATAATAAAAGCCAGCAGCAAAACCAAGTTTGTCCCGATCAAACCTATCAGAGAGTATAGACATGGTGGTAGGAGTAATGGCTGATTCACCGATTCCTATAAAAAGTCTTGGAGCTGCCAGGGTCAAAAAGTTTTTAGCAAAACCTGAAATCGCTGTAAAAGCGCTCCATAATATGACGCCAATACCAATAATTTTTGTTCTGTTAAATCTATCAGCAAGAGTTCCAACAAATAAGCCAGCGATGGTGTAAAAAAATATAAATACAAGTCCTGTCAATAACCCAATTTCAGTGTTTGTTAAACCAAGATCTTGTTTTAAAAAAGGTGCAAAACTAGAGATGAATTGTCTATCAACAAAGTTTATAACATTTAAGATTGTCGCAAAAACCAGAAATGAAGTATTTCTAAGATTAAGAATAAGTTACTCCATGAAGCTGTTAAGTCTTTCAAAGGCTTCGATATATTCTTCTTTAAATTTCTGAACTGTTTGGCCTGCAGTAATCTTTTCGTCTACTAAACCTATCCCTTGACCAACCCAATATGTAGCAAGTTTTTTTGCGCCTTCATGGCCGACTTCAGCAGCTTTATCAATTTTATCTAGTGCTGGTTCACTTACCATTGTTTGTAGTGGCATTGGTAATGGGTCTGGCGCTCCTTTCTCTAACCAAGCATCTGTCCAATCTGATTGTAGCTGTCTTGAATGTTTGCCTGTTCTGCTTCTTGATCTAACTGTTTGGTTTGATGATGCCGCAAGCATCTTATCTTTGACAACTTCTGATGTTTCAGCTTCAGATGTAGTTAAGAATACTGAGGCACACCATGCACCTGAGGCACCCATAGCCATAGCGCCAGCCATCTGTTCTCCTGTACAAATTCCTCCTGCTGCAAGAATAGGAACATCTCCCATTCCTTTTATAGCTCTATGAACTTCTGGTACCAGAACCATTGTTGATACACTTCCACAGTGACCGCCACCCTCTGTACCTGAAACAACCAAGATATCTACTCCAGCCTCAACTTGTTTAACTGCATGCTCTTTTGCTCCAACAAGAGCAGCTACAGGAACATCATTTTCTTTACAGAGATCAAGCATCCATTTTGGCGGAACCCCCAAAGCATTTGCACAGAGCTTAACGCCATGATTAAAACCTATTTCCAGCATCTTAGTAGCTCCATCTTCTTTCATATTTGCGCCCCAGTTGGAATATTCTGTAGATTGTTTTCGTAAGTCTTCACCATCTATATCATAATTTTTTAAAACGTCTGCTCTAAAATCTCGATACTCCTGAGGAATCATTGATGCTAAGTGGTTTGGGTCAACACTACCTTCTTTGCCAACAAATTTATTTGGCACCAAAAGGTCTAGCCCGTATGGTTTTCCATCTACATGTTCATCTATCCATTTGAGTTCTTGTTCCAGTATTTCTGGGGTCATTCCTACCGCACCTAATACACCCATACCTCCAGCCTTTGAGACTTGAGCAACAACATCTTTGCAGTGACTAAACGCAACTAATGGAAATTCTATTCCTAATATTTCGCAGATTTTTGAATTCATAAACAAGCTCCTTATTTAAATTTTTAAGAAGTGCCCCCTCATTAATTAATACTATAGTTTAATCTTATTTCCAGTTTGGTTCTCTTTTTTCTAAGAATGCTGTAATTCCTTCTTTTGCCTCATCACTTTTAAGGCTATCGTTAATTTCTGACTCTAAAAAATTCATAGCATTATCAAAATCGTTAAACTCTTGTTTATTAAAAGCTAATAGACCTTTTTTCATGGCATTCGGTGGCATAGATGCGAGTTCATTAGTAATTTTGTCGACCTCTATTTGGAAATCATTTTTACCAAAATATTGATTAATTAAGCCATGAGTTAGGGCTTGGTTGGTATCTATTGCATTTCCTCTCATTATGAAGTCCAAACCCGCTCTTTTTGGCATAACTCTGAATAAACCAGCCATAACCATAAATGGCCAAATGCCCCTTTTTATTTCAGGTGCTGTAAAAGTTACATTGTCTAACGCATATGCATGGGTAGAATTGCAAACTAGTAAAAGCGCGCCTGCATAAACATTCCCTTCAATTCTGCATACAACTGGCTTATTGAGGTTGCGTAGTTTTTTTATGACATCTGCAAGGTTCCCATCCATATTAGGTATCTCATTGTTCTCTTCACCAGACATGTTTCTAAGGTCACCTCCAGCACAAAATACATCTCCTTGTGCTGAAATATCTAAAACCCTAACTGAATCATTTTTGTCAGCGAAGTCCAATACAAATAAAAGCTCATTGGTCATAGCTGGACTAATTGCATTTTTCTTTTCAGGCCTATTTAGACTTAAATGCAAAATGTTTTTTTGATGTTTTACTAGAAGAGTTTTAAACCCTGTTTCATTAATAGTCATATTTATTTCAATAAGTTTGATGGATAATCAATGAACTTAGCACCCAGATACTCACCCAATGATTTAGCCTGACCATCCTTTCTATCATTTGATGATACTCCATTCTCAAGCAAACCTCTAACATAGAAATTAAGAGCATTTATATTTGGTAATTCATACCTTTCAATCGTAAATTCCTGCAGATCTGGTAGTAGTTCTTTGAGTTTGCCAACAGTTAAAAAATGGTATAAAAATTTATAACTATCTATATCTTTTGCCCAGGTTCCAAGGTTGGCACACCCACCCTTATCTCCGGATCTTGTTCCAAAAATACGCCCAAATTCAATTTTCACAGTGGCAGGATATTCTTGCTTTGGAATAGTGAATTCAGGACGTTCTATTTCCACATCTTGATAATGTTCTATCTCAATTTTATGAGCTTGTTCTTCAAAATGAACTATTTCATTAACATGCTTGCTATCCACTAATGCTGGCCAGTATGAAATAAAAGGACTACTTTTTTTAATGTCACTTTGAATAGTCCAGCCTGGATAATTTGCTAAACCTAATTCAACAACTTTTGCACTGAAAACCCTACCAACTTTGTCTGGATCTTTAGATTTAACACATATTTTTAGGGTAGCCATAGCTTCTTCATTGCTCTTGGGGTCGGTTTTATCAGTCCGGAGAAGCTGGATGCTCACATCATCAAATTGATTTCTTCCACCAAGGGAATCAAACAACACATCTGTAAATATTTCTGCTTTTTCAGCAATATCTAAGCCAGTAACTATAAGTTCCATGCTATTTTTATATCCTCCAGCAAGGTTCATGCAAACTTTATGGTTTTTAGGAGGAGGACTTCCTTTGGTGCCTTTTACAAGCACTCTATTTTCTTCTACATCTTCAATACATAAGGTATCAAAGTGTGCAACAACATCTGGGTTTAGGTATGAGGGGGTAGAGGTTTCATAAAGCAACTGAGCAGTAACAGTACCTTTTGAGACAAGTCCACCAGTATTCTGATGTTTTGTTATAAAGAAACTCCCATCATCATTGATTTCTGCAATTGGATAACCAATATTTTTAAAAGATGGCACTTCTTTAAAGAATGAGTAATTACCACCAGTAGCTTGTGCTCCACATTCAATTATATGGCCAGCGGCAAGTGCCCCAGCTAATTTATTAAAATCATCTCTATTCCAGTTAAATTTCCAGGCTGCTGGACCCATTACAACTGCAGCATCTGTAACTCTTGGACAAATAACAATATCAGCACCAAGATCAAGAGCCTTCTTAATGCCCCAACAACCCAAATAGACATTAGCTGATAGGGGAGCCATATCTTGCTCAAAAAAATTCTGATCTGTATCAATATTTGTTAGTTTCTCATCACATTGTTTCATCTCTTCAATTCTAGGCATCAAATCATCTCCATCAATGTAGGCAATTTTTAAATTCACCCCCTGGGCATCAAGAATTTTTTTCACCTCTTGCGCCATACTTTTTGGATTAAGGCCTCCAGCATTCGTTACGATTTTTATTTTTTTATCTGCACATAACTGAGCTATATCATTCAACTGTTTTAAAAAAGTTCCTACATATCCAGCTTGCTCACCTCTTTGTAATTTTTGGTTTAAAAGAATCGCCATTGTCAATTCAGCAAGATAGTCCCCTGTTAAAACATCTATCGGGCCACCTTCAACCATTTCCTTAGCAGCTGATAACTTATCACCATAAAAACCACTACAATTTGCTATTCTTATAAAATTTTTCATATCTAATTTATTTTCATGAGTAGGCTCCCATTTTCAACCTGCTCACCTACTTTTACAAATATATCTGTAACAATTCCATCAGCATATGCTTTGATTGAATGTTCCATCTTCATAGCTTCTAATGTTAGGAGCGTATCACCTTTTTTAACTTTTTTATTTTTCTTAGCTTTTATATTTAAGATCTTTCCAGGCATTGGTGCTGACAAACCGCCTTCAATAATAATTTCATTTGGATCTACAAATCTTGGTTTAATTTTAAAGCTAATATCTCCATTTCCTAGGTTTACAGTAATAGCTCCTGCAGATTCAGTAATTTGAGCATTTAAAATGCTCTCATCAAGCTCAAAATAAATTTTATCGTCGTCGCATTCCAAAATTTTTCCGTGTGATTGAGAAATTCTCTCAAAAAATTTTCTATGAATTTCAAAAACATCTAGATTATTAGTGTATTGAAAAATATATTCCTCTTTCTCATAAATAAATGTCATTTGTTCATTTGGCATAATGCCATTGGTCCAATTTCTTGGCAGAAAATTTAGTCTAGAATTATCAGATTTCCCCTTTTCTTGAAGCCAAATAATTGCTGCCTTCATGGATTTATCAATAAGACCTTTATCAGCTAAAGCAAAAAGTTTTCTTGACTCTCTATCAATGAAATCAGATGTTGTTTTTCCAGCAAGGAATGATTTGTTTTCAAGGCAGTTAACTAAAAATTCTTTATTGGTTATTACCCCTGATATATGTGTAGACTTTAGTTCTCTTGCAAGAAGCTTTGCAGCCTGTTCTCGCGTTTCTCCCCAAGCAATAATTTTTGCAAGCATTGGGTCATACTCAGGAGTTATTTGATCTCCTGAGACAATGCCACTATCCCACCTAATATCATTGTTGTGAGGAAATTTTATTGCTTGGATCACCCCAATCTCTGGAAGAAATTGATTTTGAGGATTNTCTGCATAAAGCCTTGCTTCAATTGCATGNCCTTGTGAAATTATTTCATTTTGTTTGAAGCTTAATTTTTTGCCCTCTGCAACATTAATTTGCTCTTTGACAAGATCTACTCCATTAACTTCTTCTGTAACTGGATGTTCAACTTGCAATCGAGTATTTACTTCTAAAAACCAAAACTCATTAGTATCCTCATCAAATAGAAATTCTACTGTACCGGCAGATATGTAATTAAGTTTTTTAGCTAAATTAATCGCAGTTCCAGTAATTTCTGATCTGAGTTTTTCTGTTAACTTACTAGAAGGAGACTCTTCTATTATTTTTTGATGTCTTCTCTGAATAGAGCATTCTCTCTCACCAAGATGTATCACGTTTCCATGATTATCTCCAAGAATTTGTACTTCAATATGTCTAGATTTTTTAATGTACTTTTCAAGAAAAACTCTATCATNACCAAAACTAGATTTTGCTTCTCTTTTTGCAGCCGCAACCGCCTCTTTGAGTTCACTATTAGAATTCACTATCCTCATACCTTTTCCACCGCCACCGGCAGATGCTTTAATAAGCATTGGAAATCCAATTTTCTCAGCAAACTTTATGTTTGAGCTTTTCGTTAATGTTGGAATATTTTCTTTTTCACAAAGGCCCTTTGAATTTATCTTGTCACCCATAAGCCTAATAGTTTCTGCTTCAGGACCAATCCATATAATTTTATGTTTTTTTACTTTTTCACAAAAATCTGCATTCTCTGATAAAAATCCATAGCCTGGATGGATGGCATCTACATTTAATTCCTTTGCTTTTTGCAGAATTCTATCTTGATCCATATAACCATTTGGTAGAAAAAAAGATTCATCAGATGATCTTACAAATTGTGATTTTTTATCAGATGCAGAATGCATGGTTACACAATAAATTCCCATGCTTTTTGCAGTATTAATTATTCTCAAAGCAATTTCACCTCTATTGGCTATGAGTAGCTTATTAATTCTCATAACCTAAACACTCCATAACTTTCAGCACCTTTTACTGCATTGTTATCAGTAATTGATAAACAAAAACCTAGCACATTCCTTGTATCTCTTGGGTCAATTATTCCATCGTCGGTGAGCATGCTGCTTGCTGATAGTGCAAGAGATTCTTGNTCTGCAATTGCTTCAATAAACTCAACTAATTGTTTGTTACCTTTTTCATCAAACTTTTCACCTTTTCTTTTAGCCTTNGCTTTTCTAACAATAGACATTACCCCTGCAAACTGTTTTGGCCCCATCACTGCGATCTTGGCTGATGGCCAAGTAAAAATGAATCTATTATTAAAAGCTTTACCTGACATGGCATAAGTGCCAGCACCATAAGAGGCNCCTACAATAAAAGAGATATGAGGAACAGTAGAGTTTGATACAGCATTAATTAATTGTGAGCCCTTTTTGATAATAGCTTGCCTTTCATAGTCCTTTCCAACTAAAAATCCTGTGACATTATGCAAAAATACTAGAGGAGTATTAGTTTGGTTACAAAGCTGTATAAAGGAAGCAGATTTTTCAGCTGTCTCTGGATAAATAGGTCCATTATTTCCTAATATTCCGACAGGATAACCAAATACATTAGCCCAACCGCAAACCATTGTTGATCCATAAAGTGGTTTGAATTCCTCAAAGCGCGACTCATCGACAAACCTCATTATTACTTCTCTGATATCAACATGGGTTTTTAGNTCTTCACTAAATAAACCTAACAAGTCGGCTGAGTCATATTTAGGAGCAGCATAATTTGTAATATCAAAGTTAGATTTTTTAACTAAGTTTAAATGGCCAATTACATTCCTACAGATACGTAATGCATCAAGCTCATCTTCTGCTAAATAGTCAGAGAATCCTGACACCTTTGAGTGCATTTCAGCCCCACCTAGAGATTCATCATCCGAAATCTCGCCTGTTGCCATTTGTACTAGAGGAGGGCCAGCAAGAAATGCTTTAGACTGATTCTTAACAAAAATTGTGTAATCAGACATCCCTGGTTGATAGGCACCACCTGCTGTTGAAGAACCAAACACAATCGAGACAACAGGTATTTTTAGTTTTGATAGTTCAGTCATTTCATAAAATGACCTACCAGATGCTGCAAAGTGAGGGTTTTCGAGTTTTCTAGCAAGGTTTTCACCATTATCTCCTGAGCCACCNCTNAAGTCTGCACCTGCTGATTCAACGAAGTTTATAAAGGGTATTTTATTTTCACGGGCTATTTGAATACAACGCATCCATTTTTCCCAAACATAAACTGTCATTGCCCCACCCAGAACAGATGGATCATTCGCAAAAATTACGCATTCTTTACCAGCTACTAAGCCAATACCTGCAACACATCCNCCACCAACTGTATAACTTGTGCCATATGCAGCATAGGGAGATATTTCCAAAAAAGGGGTATCGGGATCCAAGACATTTTTTATTCTTTCTCGAACAGGTAGTTTTCCCTTGGCTGAAAGCCTGTCAAGGTGATGTTGCCCACCTCCCATTTTTGCTTGCTCTAACAAACTATTTAGTTTCTTAATTTTATCAAGCATCATGCTTTTATTATCGAGAAAGCTTTCCGCATCAAAATCAATCTTCGTCTTCAGAACTGGAGCTATATTTTTATACATAAACTAAATTATATAAAAATAATCAGAGAAAAGGGCTTATATTGAAATACTAACTTCGCATAATATCATAAAAAAAATTATGATTTGTTAGGAGAGGTGGTAACTTTTTGAAAAGCTTTTCTGCTAAATAGGTTTTCAGTCCATCTTTTAATATTTGGTTTTAATGCTTGATGTATACCTAACGATCCAGCGAGGTGAATTGCATAACTTACACAAATATCAGCAATTGTGAATCGGTCTGAACAAAGATANTCNTTCCCCTCTAAAGATGTTTCTAATAATTTCAGACGAGATACAAACCATCTGCTATATCCTTCAATTGCACCATCAGCGACACCAGGCTCCATGAGTTTATATCTCAGTACAACTGTCTGGGGAAAAGTGAGGGTAGCATCAGAGTGAAATAACCAGTTCAAGTAATTCGGATAATCTTTTTCATCAGGGCTAACTCTGAGATTACTAGGACCATATTTCTCCACCATGTATTGACACATTGCTACTGATTCGGTCATTTTAATATCACCGTCCTCTAGATATGGCACTGTTCCAAGCATGTTTACATTTAGATACTCTTTTTGGAGAACTCTTGGTGGAAATGGAAGCATTTCTAACTCATAGTCCAAGCCCATTTCCTCTGCTGTCCATAAAGGCCTTACTGATCTAGAGTTTTCAGTTGCATATATTTTCATAATTATAAAATATTAACACTTTTATGATTTGCTTAATAAAGGCCATCTACCTTAAGTGAACTTTCATTAAATAGTTCAATATCACCACTCTTTTTTTTGAGCTTAGCTTGGCCAGAGTCTGTAATCCCCTCAAATAAAAAAGATTCCTGTTTATCTCCTAAAGTAACTCTTTTACCAATATGCATACATTTTTCATCCCATTCTTTAGACCAATTTTTCCTATCTAAATTCTTTAATTTTAAAAGCTTCAAGGTCAGCATTTCTATAAAAGAATCCTTTGTTTTTTTGGTAATATCGATCAAACCAATATCATTCCATTCATGGTGTTTTTTATCAATATTGAGGTTTATGCCTATTCCAATAGTAATAATTATTTCATTATTTTGGTTTTGAGATTCTACTAAGATTCCACCAACCTTTTTATTGTTAAAAATCAGGTCATTAGGCCATTTTAAAAGAACATCCTTGTTGAAAATATCAAATACTGCAATTGATGTAATTAGCCCTATTTTTACAGTAATGCCTGGATCAATTGAAGGGGACTTAAAGCAAAGAGAATATGAAATATTTCCTTTTGGGCTATCCCAATTTTTTGCATTTCGTCCTCGTCCTTTTGTTTGAGAATTAGCTACTACAACTGTTGGTTTTGTAGATTTCTGAAACTCGGATAAACAGACATCATTAGTAGACGTTACTTCATCAAATTCAAAAAAATTATATTGCTTAGGCATTCCTATCTTTTAATTGATAGGGCAGATAGATAAGATAAGTTATGATCCATGCAACTGGAATTAAAGCGACAATATGCATCGGGGCATCAGGCATGAAGTTCATAATATTGTCACCAGCAGGCTTTTCTAAGATGTACCAATAATTTGTATCTAGGACAAAGTTAATTGCATACATAATCGGCAAGAAAACAAAACTTGAGAATAACATCACATTAAAATAATCTTTGAGATATGGTCTTTCATTAGTAAGAATCAAAACAACTGAAACACCCAACAAAATAAGGGTATGACCATACATGTGATTCAAATAGTCAAAAGTTGGAAAACCTGTTGGCGTGTCTGGAGTTAAGACTGACATACCTGCACCAGCAATGCCCCAGAAATAGGCAAACAAGAAAAACATTCTATGGCCACCTAAAAGATAGATAGATATACACCAAGTTGAAAAAGCACACATATGCAAAGGAAGCGAATCCTTCACCATTTCACCAAAGAAAGTTACTTTAAAAAAGGGATCGATAATTTCGTGGGAAAGCATTAAGAATGCAAGAAAATATTTCACATTCCTGATTGTCCCTTCGCTTTTACCAATAAATATTCTTGGAAGATATATAACCAATGCTATACAGAAAGCTGCAAATAAAATATGCGATGGAGCTATTAAGTTAAAAGGTTCAATTGGCATCGTTCTTAATTAAATCTGCTGCTTTTTCAGCAATCATCATAGCAGGTGCGTTTGTATTTCCACCTATCAATGTTGGCATGATTGAAGCATCTACCACACGAAGCCCTGAAACACCTTTAACTTTGAGATTGCTATCTACCACAGCCATATCATCATTCCCCATTTTACATGTTCCAACAGGATGGTAAATAGTATCTGACCTTGTTCTTATAGCTGACTCAATTGCCTTATCATCATTGATATTTATGGGATTTCTTATGTTATCAAACTGTTTAAGAGGCTCTGTATTCATTATTTCCATCATCTTTTTATAACCTTTTATAAGGGTTTGCATATCATCATCGTGAGACAAAAAATTTGGATCAATAATAGGGTCTTCATTAGGGTCTTTGGAAGCTATATGTACAGTACCTACTGATTTTGGCCTAAGAAGACAAACATGACAGCTAAAACCATTGCCCCATATGCTCTCTCTGCCATGATCCTCAACCATAGCAACTGTAAAGTGAAGTTGAAGATCGGGGACTTCAAGAGATTCATCGCTCTTAATAAATGCACCACCTTCAGCAAGATTTGAAGTCCACATACCTTTACTAGCTAGAACATATTTAACCAATTCAAATGGTGCTCTGAGTGTAAACTTTAGAGTTTTGAATGGGCTGCCGAATAAATCCCAGCTATCAACTCTGTGAGAGCTAATATAGTCAATATGGTCTTGCAAGTTTTCACCAACCCCTTTTAAATTTACCAGACATTCAATATCTTTTGATCTCAAGAAATTTTCATTGCCAATACCTGATCTCATTAGTATGGTTGGCGAGCCATATGCACCACCACACAATAGTACTTCTTTTTTTGCATGTATTTCATTGTCTTTATTTTTTGTTTTGCACTTAACTGAAACTGCTCTTAAGTCATCTAAGATCACCTTATCAACGATTGTATCCGTAAGTATTGTGAGGTTGTTCCTATGTTTCACTGGATTTAAATATCCTACTGCTGCACTACATCGTTTTCCGTTTTTCTGAGTAACTTGATAAAGCCCTACACCTTCTTGTTCAGCACCATTAAAATCATCATTAATTGGATAATGTTGGCTGCCAGCTTCAACAAAATATCTGCTGAAGGGATTATCATGTCTTAATTCTGCAACATTTAAAGGACCATCTTTTCCATGATAATCTCCACTTAATGATTCATTATGTTCTGATTTAATGAAGTAAGGGAGCACCTCTTCATATGACCATCCCTCATTTCCAAGAGATGCCCAATGATCGTAATCCCATTTGTGGCCTCTGATGTAAACCATACCATTCACTGAGCTAGAGCCTCCTAAAGTTCTTCCTCTGGGCTGAAACCCTTTTCTGTTTTCTTGATAACTTTGTGGCATTGGGTGGGAGCCACCGAGCGAATCAACAGCGTTGGATGCACTTTCTGTTACTGTAACTTCATTAAATTCCTTTTGAGGCGATGTTTCGTATTGATACGCATATTCTGTTTCTTGTAGAAACGCAAACATTGCCGGCACGTG
>NYUL01000028.1 GCA_002684055.1 Gammaproteobacteria bacterium | reverse complement strand
TGGCCCATCAAATTGAACTACGCCGCCACCGGCAGTTGAAATTGGCCATTATCTGGGGCGGAGTTCTTTTATTTTCTGCCTGGTGTCTAAATGGTACGATTATAGACGACACCGATTGGTCGCGCATTGGGGGACGTAATGGTGTTTTCGCATCAATATCTCGCTACCTAACAATTGATTTGAGCCTATTTTCAGAATTAATAGTACCAACAATAGAGACTTTCATGATGGCTACTGTGGGTACTGTTCTTGGGTGTTTTTTTTCATTGCCAGTGGCATGGTTGGGAGCGGCCAACGTAACCCCTAGTAAAACAATTTTTTACCCATTAGGTCGTTTTTTAATGGTTATAAGCCGCAGCGTCCATGAAATCGTCTGGGCACTTATTTTTGTTAGTGCGGTAGGTCTAGGCGCATTACCAGGCGTTTTAGCGATTGCCATGAGATCAGTAGGCTTCATCTCAAAAATAACGGCGGAAGCTATAGAAAACATAGACCCAAAACCTGTGGAAGCCATTCGAGCCACCGGTGGTAGTGACTTCCAGGTTTTATATTATGGAATTTTGCCTCAAATATATCCAGTAGTTTTAGCGACAGTTATTTTTGAATGGGATATAAATATCCGTCGCTCCGCTGTAATGGGGCTTGTCGGAGCTGGAGGGCTTGGACTTCTATTTTTCCGCCAAATGAATAGCTTTAACTATGGCGGTGTTAGCATGGTCATCTTAGCAATTCTTCTATTAATAATATTGGGTGAAATCATTTCTCATTACCTGCGAAAAGCAGTGATCTAAGAGAACCAAAATGACTGAGCAAAAAAATATGCCTATGCAAAAACACAAGCTTACCTGGAGCCGTTACAGTTTTCCTGAATCATTGTGGAGTTTTGGCACTGTATTGGCGATACTAGTATTTCTCTGTTACTCTCTCCATTTTCTCAACATTGATGTACTTGTCATGCTGACAGCGTTGGGCAAACTTGGAGGTGTAATCGCTGACCGCTTCTACCCACCAGAAATATCATATGTTACCAACCCNGGTTATCTATCGTCCATACTGGANACTCTTCAAATGTCATTTCTNGGTGGTATTTTAGGTGTAATTTTGGCGATCCCGTTGGCCTGGTTTTCAGCTTGGAATGTTACCCCCCACCGTATGATTTTCTTTCCGTTTGGTCGTCTTTGTGTGATTTCAAGCCGCTCCATCCACGAAACAATATGGACGATATTATTTGTTTCCATTCTCGGTTTTGGAATGTTGGCCGGAGTAAGCGCGCTAACTATGTTTTGCATCGGGTTTGCAGGCAAACTTTTTTCTGATGAAATCGAAGCGGTTGACATTGGCCCGGTTGAGGCAATGCGGGCAGCAGGGGCAAATTCTTTTCAGGTCTTCATCTATGCTGTTATGCCTCAGGTGCGCGTTGCTTTCACAGGTATCGCAATCTACACGTGGGACGTCGCGTTCCGTGCTGCAACGGTTGTAGGTTTCTTTGGAGGCGGAGGAATGGGCTGGTATCTGAAGCGCAATGTACAGCAATTAGAAAATTTGCGGGTAGGGGCAATCATCCTATCAATAATCGCCATGGTGCTAGCTGCAGAATTTATCTCAGGCCGGCTTCGCAGCGCAGTGAATAAGGCCAAGTAATCAGGCTTCTAAATCAAAATGNAAAATCTGTAACAATTCAGGAAAGAAAGGAACTATAAAATGACGGTTCAAGCATCAGTCGTAGCAAATGATCGCACTTACGAAGCCCCAAAGATTTGTGCGATTGCAATTTGTCTTGACGGATGTGAGCCGGCTTATCTTGATGAGGCGATTGCGGCTGGCTTGATGCCAAATCTGAAACGGATTAAAGAAAGCGGCACGGTCCGCCTGGCACATTCTGTTGTGCCGTCGTTCACAAACCCAAACAACATGTCGATTGCTACGGGTCATCCGCCAGCGGTTCATGGTATCTGTGGCAACTACCTATATGACCCGGAAACCAAAACTGAAGTGATGATGAATGACGTGCGATTTTTGCGCGCACCGACTATTTTCCACAAGTTTCAGGAAGGTGGCGCACGGGTGGCGGTTGTGACGGCCAAAGATAAGCTTCGCGCGCTTTTAGGGGCTGGTCTGACTTTTGATAGCGACACTGCGATTTGTTTTTCGGCCGAGCGTTCAGACGTGGCCAATGCAGCAGAACACGGCATCGATAACGCTAGTGAATGGTTGGGCATGGATGTGCCAGAAGTCTATTCCGCAGGCCTTTCAGAATTTGTATTTGCTGCAGGTGTAAAACTGCTGGCAGAATGGAAGCCGGACATAATGTACCTGACAACAACCGANTTTGTGCAACATAAATATGCACCGGGCGAGCCTGAAGCGAATGACTTCTACAAAATGTTTGATGTCTATCTTGGGCAGTTGGATGAAATGGGTGCTGCAGTTGTTATCACTGGTGATCATGGCATGAAACCCAAACATCACGCTGACGGATCACCCAATGTTATTTACATTCAAGACCAGATGGACGAATGGCTNGGCGTTGCTGCGGCTCGCGTGATCTTGCCAATCACTGACCCTTATGTCGTTCATCACGGCGCGCTTGGCTCTTTCGCGACGATGTATCTGCCAGCAGAAACAGATCNTCAGGATATCATCGACCGGCTTGCAAAGATCGACGGCATCGAATTTGTCTGTGGTCGCGAGGAGGCATGTGGACGCTTTGGTCTGCCCGCAGATCGCATCGGCGATATAATAGTGACATCAGGGGCTAATATAACCATTGGTACGTCTGAAGATCGTCATGACCTAGCAGCGTTGAACGAGCCTCTGCGCTCGCACGGCGGTCTGCACGAGCAAACGGTTCCATTCATTATTAACCGTGTGCTTGAATTGGATACAGCCCCTGATTTGCGAAATTTTGATGCGTTTTTCTTCGCCACTAAAGCAGCGGCTCTTTAGGATGTGGGATGCGGATATGAGCAAAATTGAACTTCGCCATGAGGGCATGCGTACCAGTGGCTTTATAAATGACCCAAACGCCTTTGCTAGTGCACAGTCATGAACCGCCCGTCTACGGAATTATATTTATAAATAAGCATTCCAGTATAGTACATTTATACGATTTTTTGGATTATACAGCGTTTATTTCTAATGCGGCTCCAACTTCTCAATCATAAACAAAAGGCGGTACACTAGTATGAAGAACATCCGTCACATATAGACAGATTTTGATCCGGTTTATACGATATAAATTTATCGAAAATTGTACATTCGCTTTTCAAACTTAACAAATCTAATTTTTTGATAAACATGGCTCCCAAGACGTTATATTACTTTGCGACCGAAACTTGGATTAATGCGTCGATAGCAGAAACTTCAGCTTGATAGACAAAGAGAGGGTTAATTTCAATTTCTGCTATAGTTTGTATGTTCTCCTGATAAGTAATGCAGAGTTTGTATATTTCCGCAGCTATCTTTGGAATATCTACAGCTGGCCTACCTCGAAATCCTTCAAGCAAAGGACCCACCTGTAAACTTTTAAGTGCACGGATTATTTCAACTGGGCGAGTTGGCAAAAGCAGAGTAGCAGAATCTGCCAGCAACTCAACCAAAACGCCTCCACTACCCAGCACTAAAGCNGCTCCAAATTGAGGATCTTGGCGCAAATTTATAATGAGCTCAGCTGANGGAGTGGGTGACATCGCNTCAACCAAAAATAATTCACTAACAGCNTTTTCGTCATACGCAGTTACATCAATTTTCATCTTGTCAGCTGCAAGATTTAACGCATCTTCGTCATTTAGGTTAAGTACTACTGCTCCAGCTTCTGTTTTGTGTACCAGTCTCGAACTGATCATCTTTAAGGCCACTGGATATCCTACCTCGACTGCTGCCTCACTGAGTTGTCGGAAAGATGCACTTCTCCCGTCTGGTATCTTAAAATTGTTCTTTTTCAACCATCTCTTACCCTCATACTCGGGTAACACTCTTTGGTCGCTCCGTTGTATCGCTGGAAGTAAATAGTCAGGCTCTTCAGATAAAATGTGGGAGCGCATTTCCATCCAGTTGGCTGCACCATGAATGGCGTTCAAAGTCTCATGAATGCCCTGCATCGGAGCAACTCCCTTCGCAATTAAAAGTTGGCGGGTCTCTAAATCCATATTTTCAGGTATGGTCGCGCAAATTATTGCAGGTAAACCTTCTTCCTTAGTGGCCTGCGCGAAGGCGAGAGCATCTGTCGTATAAAAAACTTTAGAGCTGTCGAGACCAGCCGCTGGGTAATCTTGTACAAAGACCGCAGTGTCTGCATCAATCGCAGAGATTGCCTTTGCAAATACCGGATAAGTCATATCTGCTTGTCCCCAGATCGGTGTTGTGTAGTCGAGTGGATTGGAAACAGTGGCAATATCAGGCAACAACTTCGATAACTCAGCTTCTTTCAAAGGGTCTACTTCCGGAAAGATTAGGCCAATCTTTTCTGCATAGTCTGCAAGCATCGTCGCTCCTCCACCAGAGCAGGTGAAGCCAGCTACTCGTCTACCCCTGGGCGTCCCAACTACGCAGAGGAGTTTCAAGGTTTCTAGTAATTGAGAAGGATTAGTTACGCTTATAATCCCAACACGCTGGAACAAAGCTTCATAAAGCTCAACTGAACCGGAAAGTGAACCAGTATGACTTACCGTTAACTCCGATCCAATAGTGGAGCTACCAGACTTTAAAACTACCACTGGTTTACCTTTGCACAGTGCTTTAACCGCTGCTCGTTCAAACTTTGGGATATTTTGCAATCCCTCCAGATGTAGTCCAATAGCTCTTACTGCCGGGTCATCAGCAAAGAAATCCAGAAAGTCTTCCGGTCCCAAAACTGCCTGGTTTCCCGCCGAGACCATATAGGCTAGCGGTAGTGACCGTTGGCTCATTGTAATGTCAGATGAAAACATTCCTGATTGAGTAATAATGGCAGCGCCGTAACCCGGGGACCATCCGCCGTGTTCAAAAGACCATAACGCTGAGTTGTCTATATAATTTATAATCCCATAGCAATTAGGCCCAATTAACGCCATATCACCAGTCGCATCGACCAAGTCTTTTTCTTTTTGAGTGTTTCCCGCTTCTTTGAACCCTGCAGAAAAACAAACCACACCACCCGCGCCAACAGCTGCCAGGCAGCGCAACGCTTCAACGACTTCACTTGCCGGAATAGCTAGATAAACTGCGTCAGGTGCTACAGGCAAAGCTTCTATGGAGGCGACACACGGAACACCCGCAAGGTCAGACCGCTTTGGGTTAACCGCCCACATCTCCCCATCAAACCCCCGCCGGCGGGCTTCGTTAATAGCGATTATCGCATAACGACCACCAATAAAGGCAATGTGACGCGGCTTTAAAAGGCGCTGAAAATTCTTGCGACGAAGAGGTGTCATGCACCCAAAGGACGTAGAATTGAACGTGTGATAATGTGACGTTGTATCTCAGAAGTTCCGTCCCAGATCCGTTCCAAACGGCTGTCGCGCCAGAAGCGTTGTATGGGCATCTCCTCCATAAGTCCCATACCACCAAAAATTTGCACAGCATCGTCAGCAATTTTATTTAACATCTCAGAACAAAATACCTTAACCATAGCCGCATCAGCATCACTCATTGAACCCTCCTCTGCCCGCGACACAGCATCTTTAACCAGTAAATCTGCAGCTCGAAGGTTTATGGCTCCATCCGCCAAACGAAATCCTGTAGCCTGAAATGCACCGATGGGTTTACCGAATTGTTTTCGATTTGCAGCCCAATCTGTCGCCATGCTCAAAATACGCTCGGCTTTCCCGCAGCAAGTTGCTCCAACCCAAATACGGCCCATGCCTAGCCATTTTCCAGCAAGCTCAAGACCATGCCCCTCATCGCCTAAAACTTTTTCTGAGCTCAAGCGTACATTATCAAAATGCAATTCATAGGTATTATAGCCCCGATAACTGACACATCGGGTCCCTTGACGGCATACAAATCCAGCAGCCCCGACGTCAACTAAAAACGCCGTTATACGCTTCCGAGGCCCTCTTGGCGTGTCATCTTCACCAGTTGCTGCAAAAACAATAGCGAAGTCGGGCATACATGGTCCTGAAACAAAGTGTTTAGAACCATTTAAGATCCAGTCATCACCATCACGTCGCGCGTTTGACTTCATGCCCATAACGTCTGACCCTGCATCGGGCTCAGATAAAGCGAATAGCTCTCTCTTTTCGCCTCGCACCGCCGGTAGAA
>NYUL01000027.1 GCA_002684055.1 Gammaproteobacteria bacterium | reverse complement strand
AGTTCTTGGTTTAGATTTTGACCATAGCCATATCGGTGAAGACGTTAAAAGCACAATTAAAGCAGTAGAAACTTTCAAGCAAAATCCCGAAGAAGCCAAGCTAGACTTGGGTAATTCAGGTACAGGTATAAGGTTATTAAGTGGTTACATTGCAGGCTCAGGAAAAGATTGTACATTGTTTGGAGATGATTCTTTGTCCCGACGACCCATGAGCAGAATATCTGATCCTCTTAATAGCTGGGGAGCAGAAATTAGCTTAAAAGATAATAAGTTTCCACCAATTGAGATCAAAGGGTCAAAATTAAAAAATGAATTTTCCTATGATTTAAAAATACCAAGTGCGCAAATTAAATCATGTTTACTTCTAGCAGCCCTAGCATCAAAGACAAAAATTACTATTTTTGAAAATACACCATCCAGAGATCATACAGAAAGAATGCTTGAAGAATGTGGAGCAGACATTCAGAGAATCGGTAAAAAAATAGTTTTTAATGGCAATAAAAAGCTTAATAAAAAATTTATTGATGTGCCTAAAGATTTTTCTTCAGCTGCGTATTTGATTGCAGCAAACATTCTAACCAAAAGAGATGTTTTATTAGAGGGTGTCGGTGTTAATCCTACAAGAACTGCATTTATAAAAGCTTTAGATGGAATGGGAGCAAATATAGCACTTAAAAATTTAAAGACTTTATCAAATGAACCTAGAGCAGATATTGAGTCTAGCTGTCTGAATCAATTGAAAGGCATAAGTCTTAGTGGTGCAAAAATACCAAACTTAATTGATGAAATACCACTGATCGCAATTCTTGCTTTATTTGCAAAAGGCAAAACAATAATTAGAGATGCAAAAGAACTTAGGTATAAAGAATCTGACAGAATAAGCCTGCTACTGGCAAACATAAAACTATTTGACCCTAAAGCAGTAATAGTCGAATTTGAAGATGGTTTTGAGATCACACCTTCAAATAATTTAGATACAAATCCAATAAATATTAAGACAGGAGGCGATCATAGGATTATTATGAGTTTTGTGATTGCAGCTTTAGGTAGTGGGAAAAGAATTTCCTTTGATGAGACTGATTCGGTAGAAACATCTTTTCCCGGTTTTTTTGAGGTTATAAAAAAATGGTACCAATAGTAACAATAGATGGCCCATCAGGTTCAGGAAAAGGCACTGTCTCAAAGTCTTTAGCCTTAGAGTTAAATTGGAATTACTTAGATAGTGGCTTAATTTATAGATGTTACGCCTTATTGCATTTGAATAAGACCAAAAATATCCTAAAGGAAATTGAAAATATAGATCATAAATATAGCTCAAACGACGAATCAATAACTTATCAAGGTCAAGATATCACTGAAATAATAAGGGGCTCAGAAATTACAAAACTGTCCTCAGAGCTCTCACAAATGCTAGAGGTAAGATCAAAGCTTACCCTGATACAAAAATCATACAGAAAAGCCCCTGGTTTGGTTGCAGAAGGCAGAGATATGTCCTCAAAGCTATTTCCAGATTCATTGGTTAAGATTTATTTGACAGCTAATCTTGAAGAAAGGGTAATGAGAAGAGCAAATCAGTTGAGAAATGCTGGACAAAAGGTTAATATCTCTGAACTCAAAAATGAGATTGAACTCAGAGATGAGAGAGATACAAAAAGATCAAATTCTCCTCTCAAACAAACTAAAGATTCAAATCTCATTGACAGTTCAAATATGACTGTGAGAGAAATTACAAATTTGATAAAAAAATTAGTTAATGAAAAGTACTGAAAATACATTAAAAGATCTGCTTGATAAAAGCTTTAGCGAGTTCAATTTAGTTCAAGGCTCATTAGTTAAAGCTAATGTCGTCGAGATTGGAAAAAAATGGGTAACACTAGATATAGGCTTCAAATCTGATGGTCTTGTCTCCATTGAAGAATTCCAGGACCATGCAAGTAAATTAGTTGTAGGTGTTGGAGATCAAGTTGAAGTAATGCTTGATGCTCTTGATGATGGCTTTGGAGAAATAAGACTTTCAAGAGAAAAAGCTAGAAAACAAGAAACTTGGGATAACTTAGAATCAGCACATTCTGATGGCGTTTATGTCGAAGGAAAAGTCGTCAATAAAGTTAAAGGCGGATTTACAGTTTTCGTTGATGTGGTTAAAGCCTTTTTGCCCGGATCATTAATTGACCCCAAAGGCGGGAAAGATTATCCAGACCTTACCGGTCAAACACTTGAATTCAAAGTCATGAAATTTGATAAGAAGAGATCTAATATCGTTCTTTCAAGGAAAGCCGTGCTTCAAGAACAGAATTCAGAAGAAAGAGATAGGTTGCTAAGTATTATCAAAGTAGGTGAGAAGATAGAAGGTACGATTAAGAACTTAACAGACTACGGTGCTTTTGTTGATTTAGGCGGCCTTGATGGTTTGCTCCATATTACAGATTTATCATGGAAAAGAGTCATGCACCCTAAAGAAGTTTTGAACGTTGGTGATAAACAAGAATTTCTAGTCTTATCTTTTGATGAAGAAAAAATGAGAGTCTCATTAGGTCTAAAACAACTATCAGATGATCCTTGGAAAGATATTGAAAGCAGATACCATGTTGGCCAAGTTGTTGCTGGTGAAGTTGCTCTTACAACTGACTATGGTTGCTTCGTTAAGCTTGATGAAGAAATAGAAGGTCTTGTCCATATCACTGATCTTGACTGGAAAAATAAAAACATTAATCCTGCTTCAATACTTGAAAAAGGCGACAAGATTGACGTGAAAGTAATGGAAATAGATCTTGAAGAAAGAAAAGTTTCTCTGAGCAGAAAACACACTACTGAGAACCCATGGAAAGAGTTTGAAGACAAGCACAACAATGGCGATATTTTAGAAGCCCTTAAGATTAAATCAGTAACTGATTTCGGTGTTTTTGTGGAACTCGAAGGTGGAATAGATGGCTTGATACACCATTCAGAAATAGAAGTTGGCAGTCAGACAATCCAAGATTTATACAAAGTTGGCGAAGAAGTTACAGTATCCATAAGCGGTATGGACTCTGAACGTGAAAGAATCTCTTTAAATCTTGTTTCCTAGTAAAACGCCTGTCTTTTAAATACAATTCAAATTATGTCTAGTAAAAGACTTATCGTTGCCTTAGATTTTAGAAATTTTGATGAGATGTCAAAATTTGTAGTAAGGCTAGACCCAAATACTTGTATCGTAAAAGTTGGTTTGCAATTATTTATTGCTGAAGGTGCAAAGGTATTAGAATTTTTGAGTTCACAAGGATTTGAAATATTTTTGGATCTCAAGTTGCATGATATTCCCAATACAGTTCATAAAGCCGTTCAGGAAATTGCGAAATATAACGTATCAATGACCACCATTCACTTGCAAGGTGGTACAGAAATGATTGCTGCAGCCAATGAGGCTAAATTAAAGACTAAAATCTTGGGCGTTAGTTTGCTAACAAGCCTAGATGAGTCTGATACGCAAATGCTCTACAGTAATGCTTTTGACAAGCAGTTCAATAACTTAATAGCAGTAGCTAACAATACAGAGGTTGATGGAATAGTATGTAGCTCAAAAGAATTGGTGATGCTATCAGATAGTCCGCTGCTAAAAGTTATACCTGGCATAAGAAATCAAAATCTTTTAGATGATCAAAAAAGGGTTATGACTTCTAAAGAAGCATATGAAAATGGAGCTAACTATATTGTAGTTGGTAGACCAATCACCCAATCTGAAAATATTGAACAAGCAATCATAGAGTATTCATGAAATATAAAGAATTTGTAAGTCAATTCTCAAGTGAGGGTGTCACAAAAACCTCAAGCAGAAGTTTTTCTACGAATAAGCTTTACATAGATCAATCTTCATTAAATATTGATGAACAAGCCTTTGACTTATTTGAAGAATATGCCAAAAAAAATAACTTCGTTGAAAAATTTAATGAGCTGATCAGTGGCCAAAGGTTAAACAACACAGAAAACAGAGAAGTCACTCATTTTAAATACAGGAACAAAGAATCAAATATCTATGAAGCAAGCTTAGAAAAAATGGAAGCGATAGCGTCTGACATTAAAGGTAGATTTAAGAAAATTATCATCTTTGGTATTGGCGGATCTTATTTAGGACCAAAATTAATGGCTGATATTTTTTCATCGCAGGATCTTAAAATAGATTTTGTAACGGGAAGTGATTCTTCTGAGTATCAGAAATATACTGAACAAGATTTGTCGGATTGTGCCTTTATTATCACTTCAAAATCCTTTTCTACTATTGAAACATTAACTAGTTACANNACTATTACTAATGGAAAATTGCTGGATCAAACTTATGCNATAACTTCNGTCGTGGAAAAAGCTGAAGCTTATGGCATAGATTCAAACAATATTGCAGAGATAGACTTGGGNACTGGTGGCAGGTTTTCAATTTGGTCTGCTGTTAACCTAGGTCTTTTTATTTGCTTAGGAAGGGCAGGTTTTGAAAATTTTTTAGCTGGTGCTAAATCAATAGATGATTTAAGCAGTCTAGATACTNAGAATAATCCAGCATTGGCTTTAGCNATTCAAGATTTAATTATGAATAATGTGTTGGGCATGGATTCAACGCTAATTCTAAATTATGACTACAGATTGCGTGATTTCTCATCTTATGCNCAACAATTAGAGATGGAATCTTTGGGAAAAAATGTAGACAGGGATACTGGGGAAACTCTTTCTTATGAAACTGGTTCTATTCTGTGGGGTGGTTATGGGCCTAGGTCACAACACTCTTTCTTCCAACATCTNTTTCAGGGCACAAAAGAAGCTAACNCCTATTTTATCGTGTCAAAAACAGATAATTTAAATTTTAAACAGTTTAAAGGTCAGACAGCATCACTTATNTCAGGNAACGATAATGAGTTAGACCCCCACAAAAAAGTTACTAAAAGAAGATTCTCTTCTCTAGTCCTGGAAGATTTATCTCCAGAATCAATTGGTGAACTAATTGCAATTTGGGAAAATAAAACCATATTTATGAGTATGTTTTGGAACATAAACCCTTTTGATCAATGGGGGGTGGAACTAGGCAAAATAAATACCAAAAAAGAAATTGAATAAAGACTTAAAACAGCTCACTAACAAATTNCCTGATGAGCCAGGTATATATAAATTCTTTAATGATAATGAGGTGCTTTATATAGGCAAAGCAAAAAATCTTAAAAAAAGAGTTAAAAGTTATTTTTCAGCTAATCAGACCTACAAAACCAAAAGACTTGTCACAATTGCTAACAATATCAATTTTGTGACAACTAATAATGAGGTTGATGCTTTATTGCTGGAACAAAATCTAATCAAATCAGAAAAGCCTAAATTTAATATTTTACTTAGAGATGATAAGAGCTATCCATTTATTCACTTAGATGAGAAGCACCCATATCCTAAAATAGAAACTAAGAGAGTTCTAAAGGGCTATGAAGGGCTCTATGGCCCATATACCAGCGCTTATGCAACAAGAATAGCAGTTAATCAGATTCAGAAAGTATTCAAAATCAGAACATGTAGTGATAGTTATTTTAAAAATAGATCTAGGCCATGCATGGAATATCAAATAGGACGGTGCACTGCGCCATGCGTTGGTGAAATCAATGAAGCTGATTATAAAAAAGATATTGAAGACACAAAAACTATCCTCAAAGGCAACTTTAAAGAACTCGAAAAGAAAATGAGGAATGAGATGTTAGGTGCCTCTGAACAGGAAAAATTTGAGCAAGCTGCAGCAATCAGAGATAGGCTTGAACAGCTTGAGAAAATCAATCAAAAACAAATAATCTTTTCTAAAGGTAGCAATACAAGAGTGGTTGGCATCCGGACTGACAAAAAATTAATCTCAGTTGCAGTTATTCAGGTTGAATCTGATAGATTTGTTAATTTACAGAAATTTGTCTTTAAAAACCATCTGCAAAAAAATGATTATGATGCTCTATTAGAGTTTATTCCTAGCTTGGTGCAAAAGTATCCTTCAGTTAACAAGATTGTTACAGAATTTGATGTTAAAGAACAAGATAT
>NYUL01000026.1 GCA_002684055.1 Gammaproteobacteria bacterium | reverse complement strand
GCACCATATAATGCAAAGCCTGATGCTCTTTGTCTTGCTCTATACCAGTCTGGTCTTTCAGTTGGGTAAACTTGGTATTGTTCCTTCTCTATGTTCCCTTTATCAATATTTTCACAAGCTTCTTTGACTAAATTATCTCTTGTGTCACCCATGACAACATAAACTTTCCAAGGTTGAGAATTTACCCCTGAAGGTGCTTTTTTTGCAACTTCTAATATATTTTTTACAATATCTTTCTCAACGTGTTTGTCTAGATACCCTCTTACTGAGTATCTTTTTTCAATAGCTTTTTTGAGTTCCATAAATCCCTAATACAGTGACACTAAATTATATACCTCATTACGCAAAAAAAAGGNCAAATNTCTTAAGTTTTTAAGTCTTCAATAATTTTTTTATGTTTTGCTCGGTCTAGCTTGTAGCGNNTAAAAATAAAAATTGGGATCAAGAATAGCAAAAGNATTATAGGGCCTTGAAATAAAGCAAGCATCTCTTTTTGCTCTAATGTTGCATCTATANCCCTTGCTGGAAAAGATATTATCCATAATATAAGCATTGAAAAAAACTGCCCTAGGCCTGTCATGCATTTAGCGCAAAATGATGTTAGTGCACTTATAGTTCCATCTTGTCTTAAGTTTGACTCTTTATGAACTTGATCAATTATATCTGGAATCATAGATTCTCTTGTCATAAGGCTTATCAGTGAAAAAGTACCAGTGATAAAAATAAAGAGAGATAAAAATATTACAAGAGAATCGCTGCCGGCTTGAGGAGCCAATCCAATCTTATAGGCCAAAAAGGGGATTGACTGAAATAAACCAACAATAAATAGGCTGCTTATTAATATTGTTCGTTTTTCAATACTTCTTACTAATCTTGGCACCAAGAACCAACTGAGTAATGTAGAAAGAAAATATATTTTTATAAAGTCTTGGATCTGTAAAGCACTTAGACCCCAAAACTGTGTTTGTGCAAGAAATGTAAGGCTATTTGCAAGCCCCCATGCTAACTGAATAGCTATTGAACCAACTAAAAATAAAATTATTGTCTTATTGCTATAAACGAACTTTAGTTGCTTTCTTATTTCTACAAATGAACTTTTGCTCTTTGGGCTTTCAGGCCACTTATATAAATTAGGTATTAATGACTTTGTTCCAATGATAGATATCAAGCCAAAAATAAACATCAATGCTGCCCCAATAGCCCCCACACTTGCCCAATTATCATCTCCATTGATATTGATCAATGGCAGAATAATGAAGGAATGTGACAAAGCAATAATAGATTGAAATCCTTCTCTCATCGACATTATGTCAGCNTTTTCTTCGTAGGTATCTGGTATTTCAGCAGCTAATGCTCTATGCGGTATATCAAAAAGTGTCACACTAAACCTTGTCAAAATAGCAAAGATTACAAGCCAAAAAAATAAAAATATTTGATTTTCTGACCAGTCAGGTTTAGGAACAAATAGCATGTAATATGTAATAGAAATAGGCAAAAGCGAGAAGCTCATAAATAGATGCCTTCGGCCAAATTTAGATTTTATTCTGTCAGAAACTGTTCCAATTAATGGGTCACTAATTGCATCTACAAAAAGAGCAATGAGNAAGGCAGTTCCAGTTAAAATTGGGTTTAAACCTAGAACCGTGAGGTAATAAGCTCCTAAATACCATACAAAAAAATCAGTTTTGATAGCATTTACTCCACCACCTAAACCAAATGAGAGCTTTTCAAGATTATTTATTTTCAAAATTACTTTTTACAATTTTAGCTTTTAGATCAGCATTATTTTTAATATGGTTCCAAAAAACCTGATAGTCCCAAATATGCAAATCTTTCTGGCCAGTAAAATCATTCCTTAGTATTCTGTCTATGGCTGTCCCCCTTGTTTCAAGAAAACCTGATTTGCCTATTCTTGCATAGAAGTTTTGATCCTCCGCAAAACCTATACTTCTAACCTTGCTGCCATTATTTTTGATTGCTTCATAATCAAATAAGGGAGAAATTCCTGCAATTTTTGGCATTAATAGAGAATCAATCTCATTGGCCTGCCATTCTAAAGAATTATTCCATGAAATAGGATTTGTTGTTGCAAGGCTATTAACTTGTTGAAGAGAGTAGCTATCTTCATTTGGTAACCAGTACTTAAGTTTTGGCCTAATGGCACCTTCACCAACTGTTTGAAACTGTACTATAGTGCCCAAATCTTCAGGGTTCATAGAAACTGAAAAACCCAAATCATCTAGGTATGTTTTTTCAATTGGGTACCCTATTAAATATGCGCATATCAGCTTTTTATTGAAAGATTCTTTAAAACAATTTTCTGATAATAGNCTTTGAGCATGNAGAGAGCCCTGGCTGTGTGAAGCTAGGAAGAATGGTTTATNGCTTGATAAATCTNTCAAAAATTTAGAAAAAGCATTTTTTATATCTTGATAGGCAAGCTCNAATGCTTGAGCACTATCATTGCCTAGATCTNGTGAAATTGCTGCAAATGTTGCTTGCCTGTATTCAGGTGCGTAAACATTNGANCANCCATTAAANGCGCTTGCTTGNGTTGCTAGCATNAGNTCAGTCCTTTGAAATGTCGCNGAATCTCGATCTNCATCAAAATTCCAGTCTTNCAAAAAAAATCCTGTTGGATGAATAAAGAAGCAATCTANNTCAAAATNTCTACTNTGCTCTNAGNTATTTACATTTAAGTTTGCAACAGATTTCTTTCCTGGAAAAGCAGCCCAAAAATATTCATCTTCATAATCTGGAGCGTCAGGCGCTTTGACTNAATCAAAACTGGTTTTAGGTGTTATAGAAGAGAAAAATTCATCCATTGATGAATCATCTCTTCTTTTCATTTTATNTTACTCGTTGACAGTTAGATCAAATTCTTGAATTGCAGCGTCAGTTCCATCTGAAACAATTATTCTTGCAGAATATTCACCTATATCATCTTCTCTAGGTGTTCCTGAAAGTCTTCCATTNGANGCTATCGATATNAAATCTGCACTAGANCCATCCTCTTTNTTGGTNAGTTCNAATGAATAAGATAAAGAATCGCCATCATCATCTGTAGCATTCACTCCATAAAAATATGGCTGATTAACATAAGCATCTGTGAATGGTGATGAATTTATAACTGGTGCACTATTTGCCACACCTGCTAGTTCTGGCGCTAGGTTTATTGTTAGATCAGAAATGTTTGAATCCGATATTTCAAAACTCTCACTTGCACCAGTCATTTCGCCTGGCCCGCCCCATGAGTTATCTCCGTTTATGTCTGAACCTATAACCATTCTGTAGCTTCCTGGCTCAATACCTGTAAACGCAAAGTTACCTTGGCCATCGACTACAGAAGATATAACTTCTTGTACAGGNACTCCATTAGGATCTAATAACCTTGCTTTCAGTGCTGGGAAGTTAACTTCATAAGCTTCACCAATAACATTAAATATCACATTGACACCAACTGAAAGTAACTCATACCCCTCAAAAGGAGTCTCAGCTCCATCTTTAAGTGGGAAATCAAATAGAATTGTTGTGCTTACCCATCCAGCAAAATCATAATCGTCTGGTTTTTTGACTGTAAAGTCTAGGCCATTTGCTGTTACCTCTAATAAATCCGTTGGGTATGTNTAAGTTATNTCATTGAAGTCTAAGCCNGCAGCTCCTTGAGGAACAAGTGTAAACTGACCTTGATATGAGCTTTCAGNNGTAAGAGACACATTTGTTGGNCCCTCATAATATGGCAATGCATCAAAACTTGTGAAGTAACCATTATTGAAAGAATCTATAGCATTTATTGCTTTCTGTAAGTCTATTATTCCATAACCTAAATCTTCATCCCAGCCTGGTTTTGCGACAGAATCATTAGGTCTAGAAGTTTTGTTCACATCGTTTGTTAATAAATTTGCTGCCAACATTTTGTCAACTTCAATGTATGTTAACGATGTTGGCAATGTTGTATTTGATTCAAATGGTTTAGCAATGTCTTCGTAATAATATTTAATTAAACCTAGAAAACCTGCACCGTGTGGTGAAGCCATCGATGTTCCTTGAGCACCAATTAAAGGATTTCCATTATTGTTAGTTTGTACATAACTATCGACATATGCATAGGCATAAACGAGGTCATCAACGCCATCACCATTCCAATCTGAGTACTCTCCGCCAGGAGCTGAAAAAGCAACATACTCGTTTGTTGAAGAATAGCTTGAGCGTCTGTCAGTACCATTTGTTGCACCAACCGCATAAACCTTAGGGCAAGCAGAAGGCCATCCTATAGAACCTACCCCACCATTACCTGAAGATGATGCTATTAGAACTCCCTTATCAGCTAGCTCGCCAAGTTTTACACATGAAGCTGAAGTAGCACTTCCACCACTCCCACCATAACTCATGTTCATTGCATGTAATTTTTGTCCGCCACTTCTTTGAGCAAAACTTGTATTCGAATCGTTAGAGTCACCATTCAAATATAGATATGCAGCATATGTTGGGCCACAACCATTTTGATAACAAACTCTTATCGGTGTAACTCTGGCTGACATACCATTTCCATCTATACCATCATTGAGCATAGATATTGTGCTGCCTACATGAGTACCATGACTAAATGAGCCTTGTTCGAATTCTATGTCATCAGCAAGGGCATCGTTATCTTCCATATCCCACCCCCATTCTGTGTCAAAAATTGATCCATCAAAAGCTGGGTCAACAATATAAGGGCTACCTGAATCAAGGACTGCTACATTTACAGGTTTTGTTTCTTGACCTAAGACGGTTAGCGCTTCAGGAATATTCACTACATCAAAGTTCCACCATTGGTAGGTGTCATAGCTTGGGTCTGGTGTGAATGTTTCTACTTGAATATATCTATTCCAACTTGGCTCAACAAAAAGGTTAGGAGATCTCTCACTTAAAACAGAAATAGCTTTCATGTAACGACCTCTGTCAAACACTTCTGGCAAACTTTCTTTAAGTGTTGATGTATAGTTTTCATCATTCCCCAACCCTGCAATTTTGGATAGTTCATTTAAAGACATATTTACCAAACCACCGGCCGTATTACCCATCTCTTGAGTAAGTTCGTTTTCTGTTTGGTTTAAATTGAAGCCGTCAAAAGCTGGTCTTTCAGCAATTAGGATTTCATTTAAGTTAAAGTCTGCATTTGCTCTCGCAGCAGCATCCTTTTGTTCATTCGTGCTAGCAAACTGAGGTGTTTGTGTTAAAACATATGACGAAGGAACAGAATTATCTACTCTGTAGTGATCAATTATTACGTAGTAAATATCTCCCTCACCTGCAGGAATATAAGCTGTTTCTACTTTTGCATAAGTTCCCCCCACGTTATCGGTATTTTCTTGAGCATCAACAACAAACATATCTAAATCAACATTGGTGGTTGTGTTACCACTGTTTCCATCATGATTTACCATTGTTAGCTCAAGGTTAATTTGACTATTTCCTGCTATCACCTGATAAAGATCTACATCATCGTCTCCACCTACCCATCCGAGCAAGGTTGCATCTGTTTCAAGGAATTGAGCCCTATTTGTGAAGTTGTTTGAAATATTTTCAAAATCTGAGCTATTAAGGTCGGAATCTAGAGCAAAAGGACCATTAATACCTAAAGCACCTGCAACATTAAAGGTTCCAGGGCTTGGCTCTGGAGTTGGTTCCGGTGTTGGCTCAGGAGTTGGCTCAGGAGTTGGCTCAGGAGTTGGCTCAGGAGTCGGCTCCGGTGTTGGTTCCGGTGTTGGTTCCGGTGTTGGTTCAGGAGTTGGTTCCGGTGTTGGTTCAGGAGTTGGTTCCGGTGTTGGCTCCGGTGTTGGTTCTGGAGTTGGCTCTGGTGTTGCACCTGGCTCAAGTGTAGAACCGTCTAGTTTAAACAAATACCACACACCTCCTACTGCATTTCCGTTTGTATCTGTGCCAGAGTTGTCACCTGTATA
>NYUL01000025.1 GCA_002684055.1 Gammaproteobacteria bacterium | reverse complement strand
AGAAAGGACAAAAAGATCTTATCCTCTTAGACCGAAAGATGTTGTTTTATATGGTTTTGGAAGAATTGGTAGACTGATAACTAGAATTCTCGTCACAGATACAGGAGCTGGATCTAATTGGCGCCTAAGAGCTGTAGTTATTCGGGATTCAGGCCATGATGATGATCTTATAAAAAGAGCAAGTCTATTAAGAAATGATAGTGTGCATGGCACTTTTCCAGGAACAATTAGAGTTAATAAAAAAAATAACTCATTAATTGTAAATGGTAATGAAATTTTTATTATCTATGCAAATGATCCGAGAAAAGTTAAGTACAAAGATTACGGTATTAAGAANGCAACAATCATTGATAATACAGGTGCTTGGAAAGATGAAGAGGGTTTAAGCCAACATACAAGAAATCCATCTGTTGATAAAGTTATTCTTACAGCTCCTGCTAAAGGTAAGATCAAGAATATTGTATTTGGCATCAACGATGGCAAATTAAAACAAGATGANAATATTGTCGCTGCAGCATCTTGTACAACAAATGCTATTGCGCCACCATTAAAATTAATAAATGATGCTTATAGCATCGTGAATGGTCATNTTGAAACAATTCACGCCTACACAAATGATCAAAACCTTGTAGATAATTATCATAAATCAGACAGAAGGGGGAGAGGTGCTGCACTTAACCTTGTGATTACCGATACTGGCGCTGCCAAGGCTGTGACTGAAATACTGCCAGAAATGAAGGGAAAACTTACTGCAAANGCGATTAGAGTTCCTACACCAAATGTAAGTTTAGCCATAATGAACCTCAACCTAAAAAAAGGGGTTTCTGCAGAGGAACTAAATGACTTGTTCAAAAAGGCAGCATTTCACTCAAATCTGAGAACAACTATTGACTACTCAAACTCGATTGATGGTGTCTCTTCAGACTTTTATAGCAACGAATTTGCCTGTGTATATGATGCGCAAGCAACAATAAGCAATTTTAACTGTGTAACTATTTACGTCTGGTACGATAACGAGTATGGTTACTCCAAGCAAGTTGTAAGGCTTTTGAAAAAAGTTCTTGGTGTAAATTTAATTAGATACCCAAAGCAGTAAATGAAAAAAATTAAAATGAGAGGGGGCCTGGACGTACCTCTTCACGGCTCTGTAAGAAANAATAACCTAGATGTAATTGATCCCCAATTTTCTGCGGTCTTAGCAGAGGATTATTTTGGCCTTAAACCAAAGTTATTGGTAAAAGAAGGTGAGGAAATAACAATAGGTGATCCAATTTGGGAAGATAAAACCAACCNTGGTTTTAAAGTTAAATCTCCTGCAACAGGCATAGTCCATGAGATAAATAGAGGTGATAAACGTGCCTTAGTTTCAGTAGTAATTAAAAGACAAGGCGACCAATCGAAAACATTTGAACAATCAAANAACCACCACACTAATCTAGTGAATGCTGCACTTTGGGACAGCTTTAGAGAAAGACCCTTTAACCGTGTCCCAAATATTGGTAGTAACCCTGATTTTTTATTCATTAATGCTTGCAAATCAGATAGTTTGGAAGTTAATCCCAATCAAATTCTAGAGACAGAAAGGGATAGTTTCTTANATGGTTTAATCTATCTCAAAGAGGCCTTCAATTGTCCAATGTATCTATGTTCATATACCAGCATCTATACTGGTGACCTTGATATTCAGCAGTTTGTTATAGATGGCAAATATCCTGCTGGTAATAGTTCACTTCATATACAAAACATACAACCACTCACTAAAAGCAAAAAAACATGGACCATAAATTGGCAAGATATTGTCAGAATAGGCAAATCTCTTTCAAGTGGTAATTTCTGTTTTGAAAAATATGTAAGCGTATGTGGACCAGCTTGCAATGAACCAAAAGTAATTAAGGCAAGGCAAGGCGCTAATATGCAAGAGCTTGCAGCAGGACTTAGTTCAGAAAATGTTAGAAGGGTCTCAGGAAGCTTGCTATATGGAAGAAGTGGCGATGGCTATTCAGATTATCTTACTCGTTACTCCAACCAGATATCTTTGGTTTCAGATGAAAGGAAAGCTACATTCTTTAATTGGCTAAAGCCGGGATTTTTGGATCACAGTAATTCAAATGTATTTTTATCAAGCTTGGCAAAGCCAGAAAAATTTGCTTTTGATACCAATGTTAATGGTGGTTACAGAGCAATTGTGCCAATAGGTGTTTTTGATGAAGTGAATCCTTTTGATATTGATCCAACATTATTTTTAAAGTCTCTTGCTATTGGAGATTTAGTTGCATTAAGAGAATTAGGGATTTATGACCTAAGCGAAGAAGATATGAGTATATTTTCATATGTTTGCCCTAGTAAATATGACTATGTGGCACTATTTAATGACTGTATGAGAATGATTTGGAAGGAAGAGGCTTCATGAAATTTTTAGAGAACTTTTTTGATAAAAATAGACCATCGAAAGATAACAATTATTTTTATCTATATGAAGTAGTACAAAACTTCTTTTTTTCTTCAAAAGTAGCGACAACAGGAAAAACCCATATCAGAGATAGCCTTGATATCCAGCGAGTTATGGTTGTTGTTTGGTTAGCCACTTTCCCAGCAATGTTTTGGGGAATGTANAACATGGGCTTCTGGGGNCTAGATTATATGCAGAAGGGNGGCTTTAGCTCTACCGGAGACTGGCATNATGGCTTGGTGCAATTAGTTGGAACAGACCCAAGCAATCATTTGCACAGATTTTGGTTTGGTCTAGTCTATTTTGTGCCGATATATTTAACTGTATTTGTCGTTGGAATTGCTTGTGAAGCAATCTTTGCAACCGTAAGAAGGCACGAAATTAATGAAGGCGCATTTGTTTCAACTGTACTATTTTCATTAAGCTGTCCTCCAGACATTCCATTATGGCAAGCTGCCTCTGGAATAGCCTTTGGAATAGTAGTAGGCAAAGAATTCTTCGGTGGTACTGGAAAAAACTTTCTAAATCCGGCATTAACAGGCAGGGCTTTTATTTATTTTGCGTATCCTTCTGAATTGTCAGGAGATATGGTTTGGATCTCATCGCTAGCAGACAATGGCTCAATTGATGGTTATTCAGGAGCTACAGCACTAGGCATAGGAGCACAAGAGGGAATAGCTGGGATACAAGCAAATTATACCTGGACACAGTCGTTCTTAGGGCAAATACCAGGCTCAATTGGTGAAACATCAACACTACTAATTCTCCTTTCAGGCGTCTATATGGTCTTCGCCAAAATTGCATCATGGAGAATTATTTTAGCTACATTAATAGGCATGATTCTGATGACTACTCTCTTAAATTTTATTGGATCAGATACCAATCCAATGTTTAGTGTGCCTTGGTGGTGGCACTTAACCATTGGCAGTTTTGCTTTTGGGTTAATATTTATGGCAACAGAACCAGTCACAGCAGCGAGCACCAACATGGGAAGATGGATTTATGGCTTCTCAATTGGAGTTCTTGTAATACTTATAAGAGTGGTTAATCCTGCATTTCCTGAGGGCATGATGTTAGCGATTCTTTTTGCTAATTTACTAGCGCCAGTAATTGACTATTGTGTTACTTCCTACAATACAGGCAAGCGAATGGAGAGGTATAACTCATGAACAAAATGATTATTCCTTTAATTGCATGTGTAGCTTGTGCTGTAATCGTTTCTGTTACAGCAGTTTCTGTTCGACCTGAGCAGAAACTAAATATTGAGAATGAAAAGAAGCTTAAGATTTTGGCTGCAGCAGGTATTGTTACAGATAAAGTCGACAGCGAATTCTCAAAAATTAAAACGCTATACGTAGATTTTGAGTCGAATATATTAGTTGAAGTAAATGGAGCATATGATCACATCAAGGCATCCTCAAATGCTAATAGCTCAAGCTTAGTTCCAAAAGACCAAGATATTGCAATTCTAAAAAGAAGAGAGAATATAGCGCCAATCTATGTTTGGTACTCTGAAGCAGACCAAATTCAGAAGATTGTTTTGCCGATAAGAGGGTATGGCTTATGGGGTACGCTGTATGGATACTTATCCTTGGATGCTGATTTGAATACAGTAAAAGGCATTGAGTATTACGATCATAAAGAGACACCAGGTTTAGGGGGAGAGGTAGATAACCCAACCTGGAAATCTGATTGGAATGGCAAAAAAGTTTATGATTCCTCAGGAAAAGTTATCTTATATGTAACTAAGGGGCCATCATCAGAGGAGTATGAAATTGATGGCATTTCAGGAGCAACACTTACGAGCAACGGTGTAACAAACATGATTAGGTACTGGCTTGGTGAGAATGGTTATGGACCAGTTTTAGAAAAATTAAGAGCTAAGGCAGCGAACGTATGAAGGCAATCTCAGTAAAAGAAACAAGAAAACTATTATTCACACCAATAGTTGAAAACAATCCTATTGCTTTACAGATCCTGGGTATTTGTTCTGCGCTAGCAGTTACCGTCAAGATGGACGTTACATTAATAATGTGTATAGCACTCACATCCGTTGTAACGCTCTCAAATTTGTTCATTTCAATTATTAGACATTACATACCAGACAGCATAAGAATCATCGTTCAAATGACGATTATCTCCTCACTAGTTATTATCGTTGATGAGCTTTTGAAAGCTTATGCCTATGAAGCAAGCAAACAATTATCGGTCTTTGTAGGACTGATAATCACAAATTGTATTGTTATGGGGCGAGCAGAAGCTTATGCCATGAAAAATCCGCCGATTAAAAGCATGTTGGATGGCTTTGGTAATGGTCTTGGCTATAGTTTTGTTTTGTTAATCGTTGCGGCTGTAAGGGAAATTTTTGGTAGTGGTACTTTCTTTGGCATGCAATTAATGCCAGAGAATTATCCAATAAATAACTTTTTATTACTGCCTCCGAGCTCCTTTATTATTATTGGCATAATGATTTGGGTCATTAGGTCATTCAGTAAGAGCCAAGTTGAAGAAAATGAAAACCCTCTTAAAGCTCACACATTTAAACCATTAAAAGTTAAAAAAGAGGTGGCAAGTGGCTGATCTATTAAACCTCTTTGTAAAAACTGTTTTCATTGAAAATATAGCACTTTCTCTGTTTTTAGGTATGTGCACATTTTTCGCAATTTCAAAGCAGGTTAAAGCAGCATTTGGTCTTGGTATCGCAGTTATTGTGGTTCTAACCATCACAGTTCCCCTGAATAACTTAATCTATAATTTTGTACTTAAAGAAGGGGCATTATCCTGGGCTGGGTTGGATGATACTAATCTTCAATTTGTAGGATTAATAACCTACATCGGCGTTATTGCTGCAGCGGTACAAATACTTGAGATGTTTTTAGATAAATATGTGCCAGCCTTGTACAACGCTTTGGGTATATTCTTGCCTTTAATTACCGTGAATTGTGCCATACTTGGGGCATCACTTTTCATGATAGAAAAAAATTATAGCTTTACAGAAAGTGTAGTTTACGGATTTGGAGCAGGATTTGGATGGGCTTTAGCCATTGTGCTCTTGGCAGGAATCAGAGAAAAGTTAAAATATAGTGATATACCAGAGGGGTTAAGAGGGCTAGGTATAACTTTTGTAATAGTTGGTTTAATGAGTTTTGGTTTCATGTCATTTGGAGGTATCTTGCTTTAATGGATATCTATCTTGGTATACTTTCATTCACACTTATAGTTGCCTTTTTGGTTGCCTTTGTGATGGTCGCAAGATCACAGCTTGTCTCGACAGGTGAAGTTTCAATTGAAATTAATGGTGATCCGGAAAAAAGTATTACAGTTCCTTCAGGTGGCAAATTACTTAGCACACTAGCATCACAAAACATCTACCTTGCCTCAGCTTGTGGTGGTGGTGGAACATGCGCTGAATGTAAGTGCCAAGTAACTGACGGAGGCGGCTCTATCTTGTCAACAGAACAATCTCATTTTAATTACAAACAACAGAATGATAATTGGAGATTATCCTGCCAGGTTGCTGTAAAAGGCGATATGAAGATTCAAATTCCTGAGGAAGTCTTTGGGGTGAAAGAATGGGAATGTGAAGTCGTTTCCAATGACAATGTTGCTACTTTTATAAAAGAATTAGTTCTAAAGCTTCCAGTAGGTGAAAATGTAAAATTCAAAGCAGGGGGCTATGTCCAACTAGAAGCGCCAGCCTATGAGAATATGAAGTATCAAGATTTTGATGTAGCTAAAGAGTATCACGATGATTGGGATAGGTTTAAGATCTGGGACAATGTTGCTACGAACCCTGAACCAATTATTAGAGCATACTCAATGGCAAACTATCCCTTAGAAGAAGGAGTGCTTAAGTTCAATATAAGAGTGGCTTCTCCACCACCAGGCTCTGATTTTCCACCAGGCATAATGTCATCATATGTCTTTAGCTTAAAACCAGGCGATAAGGTAAAAGTGTTTGGTCCTTTTGGGGAATTCTTTGCACGTGAAACGCAAAATGAAATGGTTTTCATAGGCGGAGGAGCAGGTATGGCACCTATGCGATCACATATTTTTGACCAGTTGATGAGGCTTAATTCCAACAGAAAGATTTCTTATTGGTATGGTGCAAGAAGTATGAAAGAGATTTTTTACAAAGAAGAGTTTGACAAGTTAGCAGAGGAGCATGAGAATTTCTCTTTCAATATCGCTCTTTCTGATGCATTGCCTGAAGATAATTGGAATGGCCTGTCAGGATTTATCCACCAAGTGACTCAAGATGAGTATCTCTCCAAACATGACGCACCTGAAGATTGTGAATACTATCTTTGTGGGCCACCAATAATGAATTCTAGCTGCATCAAGATGTTGACAGACCTTGGTGTTGAGCCAGAAAACATAATGCTCGATGACTTTGGTGGTTAATAGGCTAATTCTTTTTTGCCTTATTTTTTTATCAGGCTGTTCAAACCAAATTCTGCAAGACTTTTCTGGGGAGATTTATGGCACCACATATTCAATCAAAATTGCTGAAAATTCTAGTCATGCAAACTTAGAGTCAAAAATAAAAAATGAGCTCATACGAATAGATTATGTTTTTTCAACATATAAGCCTTCATCAGAAATTTCACTCATTAATAACGATGATGATCTTAAATGGTCGAAAGAATTTAGAAACCTCTACGAAATAAGTATGGAAATATCAGCTTTAAGTGGAGGAGCCTTTTTACCTCAAGAAAAGAATGACTATGACTTTTCTGCTATTGGTAAGGGTTATGCTATTGATAAAATTTCAGAATTAGTTGAACAAAATGGAGTCAATAATTACTTTATCGAAATAGGTGGTGAAATTAGGGCTAAGGGTGCTAAATTTAAGGAAAATTGGATTTTTGGGATAGAAAGACCAATAAACAGTAAAAAAAGCCCTTATGTGGCCTTTAACGTGCCCGAGGATGGTGTTTCTATTGCTACTTCTGGAGAATATCGCGAACCTAATCATATCTGGGGTAAAGGTCCTAGAGATTTATTGTCCGTAACAGTGGCTCACGAAAGTGCAACTTATGCAGATGCATGGGCTACAGCTTTGTATGTGCTTGGCAAAGATCAGGGCTTAATAACTGCTGAATCAAATGGTTTAAAAGTATTTTTTATTTTAGCTAATGGCGATTCCATTCAAAGCAGTAATTGGAGTATGATATCCCGATGATTAACGCTCTTTTAGCCACATTAGTAGTTGCATTATCAATCTGTGGAATGGCAATTGGTTTAATACTCAAAAATAAGCCTTTAAGCCCTAGTTGCGGTGGAGTGTATTTATCAAAAGGTGAAGCTTGCCAAGTCTGCGGTAAAGTAAAGGATTAAAACTAGTCGCACCTAATATTTATCAAACTAAATAAGTAGTTTTTTGTTGCGCTTTCATTCATCCAGCTATCACTACTTGAAATTAGATCTAAACAACCTTCATTATCGAGATTTATTGGCATTCCCTTAAATAAGTACTGATGGTTATCCCATTCATTGGCTTTAGGTTTTTGGGGCATAATACTTCCTGCCACTGACGAAAAATTCCCTTCGCCATCATTTAAAGCAATATGAGCACCATGTAGGTCAGATAAAAAGTCTCTGGTTGAATGGAAGATATCTATATCGCCATCGTTATCGTAGTCTCTAAGGTATATGTTGCCTTCTCCATGATGACTATCAGACCTTGGTTGATTACTAAAGTTAGAAGCAGTTACATCTGTCATGAGGCCTGTGCCATCGCCTAAAAGAACCTGAATATATGCTCCTTCGTAATAAGGCAAATCCCTTGTAACTGCTACAACAATGTCGTTATTGCCATCGTTATTTATATCGCCCCAGGCAGCATGATTATATTTATTATGATTTCTACCAAAAGGTCCAATTGGTAATTCTGTAAGGGTCCAGTTCTCAAGATTGGCTGTTCCATCGCTCAAGAAAACAAAACCATCCTCTGGAAGGTTCTCAAAGTTCCAACGGTTATCGAAGTTCCAGAAAACTAAATCATCGAAGTCATCGTTATTAAGATCTACCACTAAACTACTCATAGGGTTTCCGTAGGCAAATTGTTGATTTCTTTCCAGATAATCATGAAAAGAAAAATTTCCTGAACCATCATTAACTAACAAGATATTGCAGGCAAAAATATCAATATCACCATCGTTATCAAAATCCCCTGAACTTGCATCATGACTAAAACCACAAAGTTTTCCCTCGCCATTATTTTGGTCATCAATATTGGCTGATGACTCGGTAAATATTCCCTCAGAGTTGCTTAAAAGCAGTAGGTCAGGGTAGGGCAGTATAAAGTTGTTTGAGTAATCTGAATCACGATATTGCAATCCCATAGAGCCTGCAAATATGTCATCAATGCCGTCACCGTTGTAATCAGCAATTGCTAATCTATATGCAAAAGGGTGAGCTGGAACTTCACCATTTTCATAGATCGAAAGATCTTCATAAAGATTACCATCACCGTCATTTAAATAGATATTTATCGGTGCATTTACCTTTTGATCAAGATCAATAGTATGTGGAAATAATGCCCATGCAACCACCATATCCTCATACCCATCGCCATTGAAATCACCAGTGGCCATGTTATGAGCATCTTGACCAAATAACGCGTTCTCCAATGTTTCGCAATCTTCAGGTGTGGGATAACAAGTTGTTGCTGTAAACCTATCTGTAATTCTTATACCCCCAAAACCCAAGTCATGTGAGGCAAAATAGTCAGTTTTTAAATCACTGTAGTTGTAAGGTTCTGGATCAGGTGCATACCTTAATGTGTTGGCTTCTCTGGAAACATTATGAGTAAAAATTCTTGAGCCAGAAGGGCAATTAGCTGCAGGCACTGAGCTAACGGTTATATTGAATTGCTCTTCTTCAAGCAAAGTAATAGGAGCTCTATATGAAAACGTTTTATTGTCTGATGATGCAACCCAATGTATATCAGACCCTGAAAGATTAAAAGAGCAACTATAGTTCGCTGTAACAGTGATTGTTTTTGGCTCATAGCTTCTTACATTAGAATCAAAATTATTCACATTGATGGTTAGAGGTATTGATTCAGGCGTGGTCTCATTACTTGATCCACCACCACCACCGCAAGCAGTTAATAAAGTAGCTCCGAGAATTATTGTTAATAAATTTTTTAGATTTAACATGAGTTTGTCCAGTTATATTAAATATTATCGCATAATTTTAGTCTGTAAGATCAGGATTAAAATTACCCAAATATAGCTCTATTGAACCATCATAATTATTAAACTCATTTCTCATGGTTTCGCCAAAAACCACTATATCAAGTACTCCATCTCCGTTAACATCATAAAAATAACCCTGACCATGTCCTGCACTTTCATTAACGCTATTGCCCTTTAATAGGCTATGGCCAGGCATTATATAGCTTGTATTTGATTCATATTCGACCATATCTCCTGATTGATTATTAAGATTTAGGATAGGTGTGCCACCTCTGTCTCTAGGAACTTCATAACCATAAGTTCGGGAAAACACATTTCTTGCATAATCTGCATAACCATCATTATTGAGGTCCTTACAATCCATATAATTTGCAAAAACATATTCATCATAGAAATCAAATGGATTTTGAATTTCTTCAATTATCTCTCCATCAGTAAGGAATACTTTGGCTACCTGTCGAGCATTAAAGTCATCATCTGAGTAGGTTTCTCCTTCAACTATTGTTTCACCATCTTTATGTTTATTGGTCCCAAATAACGCAAGGAATGCTATTTTTCCAGAGTCATCAATTTGCTCATCAAAGAAACACATTGTCTCTGGAGTAAAGCCATAAACATATTCGCCTTCATACAAGTAAATTGCTACTTGACCAACTGACCCTTGCCAAGAAATTTGATCGACATAAAACTCCACCGGAACCATAAATTGATCTTTGTTAATCCATTGGTTATTTTCCCTTTTCCACATTGCAAAGCCTCTAGCCTCATCTTCAGATGGTGTAGATTGATGGGTCGCAATTATGAGGTTATTGTGTGACTTGAATTCCGTCCCCCAATTAGCCGAACCATTCTCAACAACATTCCAGTTTTCATCCCAAACTGCTTCAGGTGGATACTCATCCTTAACATCTACAAAAGCATCATCAATATACCTATAAGCTTGAAGACCAATTCCTGTAAAGCCTGCAAATAATGCATCATGTGTGCCATCATCATTTGCAACCATAGATACAGCATGGCCCCAATCAGCTTCCCCGATTCTATAAATTTCATATTCACTTTCAGCTTTTGATAAAATTATTGCTGGGTGTGCTCTTGAATTTTCCCATGGATCACCATTTCTACCATCTTCGTAATTCATAGCAAATGCAAAATCATCTCTTCCATCTCCATTCATATCTCCAGTAGCATATTTTCGACTAGCTCCTCCAAGCGATGGAAATTCTTCTCCAAATACTTCATTTGCTCCATTTCTGTAAGTGCCATCATTATTGGATAAATGCACAACTATTAAATCAGGAGTAGGGGTCTCAACAACGCTTCCAAAGTCATCTCTGTAAAGATCACACCATTGATGAGCAATAAAGTCTGTCCATTCATCATCGTTTATATCAACTGGGATAATCCATTGAATTGACGGTTGAGCTTCTGAAGGATACGCGCATACTGATTCGTAACCTGCATAATCAGATATTACGATTGCAGCCTCTGAGAACTGAGTGGGTGCTGGTGTTGGGGCCGGAGTGGGTGCTGGTGTTGGGGCCGGAGTGGGTGCTGGTTCAGGCGCCGAAGAACTGCCTCCACCGCCACTACAAGCAACCATAATCAAGGCATTAAACACTATAAGAAATTTTTTCACAGAATATAAAATTATGTTTTGTCATAAAACATGATACTAGACTGAGTGAATTTTCTTAATTTCTTTGTAAGATATGTTTAATGACAAACTTAGAAGCGCTTTATTTAACTCTATTTATTATTAGTTTTTGGGTAATATTTGGCTGGCTCTCATTAAAAATCCGCAAACTGTTGGGAGAAAAATTATCTAGAAATAGTGCTTTCACCCTTTATGCAGTAGTTCTTTTACTTCCCTTATTACTTCCTTTTATGATTGGGTGGGTTAAGTAAATTTCTTATTTCTTTTTCTTGGTGATTAGCAAATAACCACCGCCTAAAAGAACGATTAACCCTATTAAAAAACCTGTATCCATGAATGTATTGTATTTAAAAAAGGGTTACCGAAGCAACCCTTTAAATATTAAATATAACTTGCCTTAGAACTGATCTTCTTCTGTTGATCCTCGGAGTGCAGAAGTTGAACTTTCCTCTCCTTGGATGCAATTATTAACAGCATCAAAGTAACCTGTGCCCACTTCTTGTTGGTGGGATACGAAGGTATAACCTTTTTTGGCGTCTTCGAATTCTTTTTCCTGAAGTTTAACGTAAGCCGTCATTCCATCAGCAACATATTCATTTGCCAGGTTAAACATACCGTGCCACATTGAATGGATACCCGCTAAGGTAATAAATTGGAATTTATACCCCATAGCTCCAAGCTCTTTTTGGAATTTAGCTATAGTTGCATCATCTAAATTCTTTTTCCAATTAAACGATGGGGAACAATTGTAGGCCAACATAATTTCTGGATGATCTTTCTTGATTGCCTCAGCAAATGTTTTTGCCTGCTCAAGATCTGGCTTCGATGTTTCACACCATACAAGGTCAGAATAGGGTGCATAAGCTAGGCCTCTTGAAATAGCTTGGTTCAAACCTGCTTTTGTTCTAAAAAAGCCTTCTGATGTTCTCTCGCCCGTTAAGAAAGGTTTATCATTTTCGTCAACATCGGAAGTTACTAGGTCTGCTGCATCTGCATCTGTTCGTGCTATTAAAATAGTCGGTGTTCCAGAGACATCTGCTGCCAATCTAGCGGCAATAAGTTTTTGTACTGCTTCTTGCGTAGGGACCAAGACTTTCCCACCCAAATGACCACATTTCTTTACGCTAGCTAGTTGATCTTCAAAATGAACGCCAGCTGCACCAGCAGCAATCATGCGTTTCATTAATTCAAAAGCATTTAAATTACCACCAAATCCGGCTTCTGCATCAGCAATTATTGGCGCAAAAAAGTCAACTTTTGGTTCACCATCTGACGTCATCCATTCGATTTGATCCGCTCTTCTGAAAGCATTATTTATTCTTGTTATGACTTTCGGCACGGAATCTACCGGGTACAAGGACTGATCAGGATACATTGTGCCTGCAGAATTATTATCTGCAGCTACTTGCCAGCCTGACAGGTAAATAGCCTTTACACCTGCCTTAACCTGCTGAACAGCCTGTCCGCCAGTTAATGCACCCAAACAATTAATATAATCCTCTGTAAAAAGGTAGTTCCAAAGCTTTTCAGCTCCTTTTCTAGCTAATGTACACTCAGGTTGCAAAGAACCTCTTAATTTTACAACTTCTTCTGCTGTATACGGTCTTTTGACGTGCTTCCATCTTGGGTTATCAGCCCAATCCTTTTCTAATGCAGCGACTTGGTCACTTAAATTCATTTAAATACTCCTATACGCGGGCAGTGTGAGGAAATCAGTTAATTCATCGCTCAAAACTAATTCTTTTAACAAAGTTTTAGCTTCGATAAACTTACCTGAATTCAAAGAGTTTTGCCCAACCTCTTCTAAGACAACATTGTATTCTTCCTCTAAAAATTTTTCAAACGTCTCCTCGTTAGAAATTAGACCAGTATCAAGCTCAACGGCATGCTTTATCCACTGCCATAGTGAGCTTCTTGATATTTCAGCAGTTGCAGCATCTTCCATCAGACCATAAATTGGAACACAACCAATCCCTCGCAGCCAAGCCTCAATATAACGAAGCGAAACCCTAATATTTGTTCTAAAACATTCCTCAGTAAAATTACCTTGGCAAGGTTCAATTAAATCATTTTGAGTAATTTCATCCTTTTCTCGGAGAATATGTAATTGATTAGTTTGATCAAATTCAAAAGCATTAGAAAAAACATTATTGGCAATATCAGCTAAGCCAGGATGAGCAATCCAAGTGCCATCATGGCCGTTTTTAGTTTCGAGAGTCTTATCGCTTAATACTTTCTCTGTGACAACTGCATTTTCTACAGGGTCCTTAGAGGGAATGAGGGCAGCCATACCTCCCATAGCAAAAGCTCCTCTGTTATGACATGTCTTAATTAATAGCCTGGAATAGGCGTTGAGAAATGGTTTATCCATTCCTACCTGATATCTGTCCGGCAAGAGTCTGCTTTTGTCATTCTGAAAGGTTTTAATGTAACTAAAAATGTAATCCCATCTACCACAATTTAATCCAACAATATGATCTTTAAGTTCATAGAGAATTTCATCCATTTCAAAAACTGCTGGTAGTGTTTCAATTAAACAGGTAACTCTCACAGTTCCTCTAGGCAAATTAAGCTGGTCTTCGGCATAATTAATTACCTCATTCCAAAGCCTTGCCTCCAGATGATTTTGAAGTTTTGGAATATAGAAATATGGACCTGAGCCACGGTTGACTAGTTCTTTTGCATTATGGAATAAATAATAGCCAAAATCGCATAAACAACCGGATGGATTTGCACCATTTATATCAATACCTTTTTCTTTGAGATGCAGACCTCTAACCCTACACATTAAGACTGCGGTTTCTTCATTAAGTTGATATTTCTTTCCATTAGATGGGTTCTCAAATGTAATGGTTTTTCGAACTGCATCATGCATATTGAGCTGGCCATTTGCGACATTTTCCCAAGTTGGGCTTAATGAATCTTCGAAATCAGCCATGAATACTTTTACGTCTGCATTCAAAGCATTAATTATCATTTTCCTATCAACAGGTCCTGTAATCTCAACCCGCCGATCTTTTAAGTCTTTAGGTATCTCTCTTACCTGCCAATTAGAATTCCTTATGCCTTTGGTTTCTTGTAGAAAGTTAGGCAATATTCCAGCATTATATTTGGCCTGTTTTTCAATCCTTTGGCTCAATAAATCAAGAATACTAGTTCCAAATTTGCTGTGTAAGTCTTGAACAAATTTGTTTGCTTCGTCTGAGAAAATAACTTGAGCAGATTCTGGGGTATCAAAATTAAATTTCATATTTACTCTTCAGCTAGTTTGGCTGCCATGCCTATGTATTCAAGAGGTGTAAGCTCTCTTAATATGGTCTTATAGTCCTCATTATCTATTAGCTTATCTACCGCTTCTAAATACGTGGCATGATCTAATTTCTGACCTCTAGACAGCTGTTTTACTAGATCATAACCATCTTTTTTACCTTCTAGTCTCAAAAAACTTTGTAATGCTTCTGTAAGGAGCTCATACCTATCTATGAGATCGTTGGTAATAGTCTTTTCATTTGCTTCAAGTTTTTCAATTCCTTTCAAAGCAGATTGAACTGCAATCTCCAAATAACCAAAAGCTGAACCAATATTCCGAAGAACCGTTGAGTCAGATAAGTCTCTTTGAAGCCTTGAAACAGGTAGCTTTTCGGCCAGATGTGAAAGCAAGGCGTTTGACAGACCAATATTTCCTTCAGCATTTTCAAAATCAATAGGATTTACTTTATGAGGCATAGTTGATGAACCTACCTCATTTTTGTTCATTTTTAATGAAAAATAATCAAGTGAAATATAAGTCCATATGTCTCTTGTTAGATCAATAAGAATATTGTTGATCCTAATAATGTTATGAAAAATTTCCGACATGTAATCGTGTGGCTCAATTTGAGTTGAAACAACTGTCAGATCTACATCAAGATTTTTCAAGAATTCTTTTGAATGCATTACCCAATTTTCATCGGGATAAGCGACTATATGGGGATTATAGTTTGCGGTTGCACCGCCCCATTTAGCGTAAAATTTAGCTTTTGAAAGGCTGTTATATTCTTTTTTTAGACGGGTAGCAAAAACATTAATCTCTTTACCAAGTGTTGTGGGGGAGGCTGGCTGACCGTGAGTTCTAGCCATCATTGCAATGCCTTTGGTATCTATAGCCAAAGCTTCTAAAGCCAAAATTATATCGTGCACCCATGCCAGTATATCGGTGTGTGATTTTTTCAACATTAATGCGTAACTCAAGCTATTTATATCTTCAGAAGTTAAAAAGATATGTATTAAGCTTTGCACTTCCTCAGAATGGTTAAACTCATCTACAAGCGCCAGTTCAACTGCTTTAACGTCATGATTTGTTGTTTTTTCGATGTCCTTAACTTTAAGTATTAATGAATCAGGGATTGTTTCTGATAAGTCGTGTATTTTTTTACTAGTAATAGGGTCTTTTAATTCTGATTTGAAATTAGTAAGAAAGTAGTCTAGCCAATGAATTTCAGAGATTAATCTTGCTTTAATGAGCGCACTTTCTGAAAAATTTGCGCGGGTGTTTTTCGTCTTTTCTCGATATCTACCGTCTAATGGGGAAAGGTTATTTAGGGTGTCACTCATAGACTTCGTAATTATACCCCCTATTGTCAGCCCAACTATAATATTTCTTAGAAATTCTCTCCTTAATCACAGCACCGCCCAAACACTCATCCTTCTGATATATCACTGCTGATTGTCCTGGAGTCACAGCAGAAATAGGCTCACAGAAATCAATTCTATTGCCCTTAGATGTTTTGAAGATTTTTGCTTTAATTGGATCTGATTGATATCTAATTTGAACTTCGCAGTCAGAACCACTTTCAATCTCCATATTAATCCAATGCATATCTTCGGTATAACACCCATCACTGAAGAGAAGAGGATTGTCTCCACCTTGCACAACTATCAGTTCATTGGTTAGTTGGTCTTTGTGCGCAACATACCAAGAATCTTGATCCCTGCCTTTTACACCTCCAATTCCAATGCCTTGTCTTTGTCCCAAAGTAAAATACATTAAGCCTTGGTGCTCACCCAATTTAATGCCAGACTCATCAACAATTGTTCCTGGTTTCTTGCCTAGAAAATTTGAAATAAAATCGTTGTAGTTGTTTTTTCCAATGAAACAAATTCCTACAGAATCTTTTTTTTCTGCATTAATAAGGCCATTATCTTTGGCAATAGATCTTACTTGGTTTTTTGTAAGCTCCCCCAAAGGAAAAATACTTTTATGAAGATCCAACCCATTTACCTGATGCAAAAAGTAAGATTGGTCTTTTGTGCTATCAACCCCTCTAAGCAATTTAACACTTTCTTCTTCTGCGCAAAGCCTAGCATAGTGGCCAGTAGCGATGTAATCAGCCCCAGTCTCCAAGCAGTAGTCAAGAAAGGCACCAAATTTAATTTCTTTGTTGCACAGAATATCTGGGTTGGGGGTTAAACCCTCATTGTGATCAGAAAGAAATTTCTTGAAAACCTTATCCCAATAATCAGATGAAAAGTTTGCGAGATGTAACGGGATGCCTATTTGATCGCATACTCTCTCAGCGTCAATAAAATCCTCTTCAGACGTACATTCAATGTTAGGAGCATTATTTGTCCAGTTCTTCATAAATATGCCTTGTACGTCATAACCTGCTGATTTAAGAAGCAATGCGGTTACAGCCGAATCAACACCACCAGATATGCCTACAATCACTTTTTTCTGTTTTTTCATACTTATTGTCTATTGAGTCTTAATATTTAATGTAAATGTAAGTATAATCAAGCCAAAATTTAACCAATGACTTCAACAAAAATAAAAATTCCATCAAAAGGCGAAAAGATATCTTACAAAGATAATCAATTAATTGTACCTGACAATCCCATCATTCCTTTCATAGAAGGTGATGGTATTGGTGTTGATATAACACCTGTCATGATAGACGTAGTAAATGCCGCTGTTGCATCAGCTTACAAGGGCAAAAGAGAAATTAGCTGGATGGAGATCTATTGTGGAGAGAAGGCAGTAGACGTATACGGTGGAGATGAATGGATGCCTCAAGAAACATTAGATGCTTGCAAAGAATATAATGTCTCAATTAAAGGCCCTCTGACCACTCCTGTAGGCGGAGGCATAAGATCATTAAACGTAGCAATTAGACAAAAATTAGACCTATACGTGTGTTTGAGGCCTGTAAAGTACTTTGAAGGTACACCAAGCCCTGTCAAGAGACCAGATCTAGTAGATATGGTTATATTTAGAGAAAACTCTGAGGACATCTATGCAGGAGTAGAGTTTGAGGCGAATACTGACGAAGCAAATAAGCTAATAGATATTTTGGGCAAAGAGTTTGGAGTTGAAAAAATTAGATTTACTAAAAACTGTGGTATTGGGATTAAACCGGTGTCAGAAGAGGGCAGCAAAAGACTTATAAGAAAATCTTTTGAATACGCAATCCAAAATAATAGAGACTCTGTTTCCTTGATACATAAAGGGAATATCCAGAAATTTACAGAAGGAGCTTTTAGAGATTGGGGTTACGAATTAGCTCGAGAAGAATTTGGTGGAAAACCACTTGATGGTGGACCTTGGCACGTTTTCAAGAACCCAAATAATGGTAAAGATATCATTGTAAAAGATGTTATTTGTGATGCATTTCTGCAACAAATACTACACAGGCCTGCAGAGTATGATGTTCTTGCATCTCCAAATCTTAATGGCGACTATATTTCTGATGCCCTGGCAGCACAGGTAGGGGGTATTGGTATAGCTCCTGGAGCAAATCTTGGTGATACAACAGCTGTATTTGAAGCAACACATGGAACTGCTCCAAAATACGCCAACCAAGATAAGGTTAACCCAGGATCACTCATCCTTTCCGCTGAAATGATGTTAAGGCATATGGGTTGGACAGAAGCAGCAGATCTTATAATTAAGGCAATGGAAAAAACCATTCAAAAGAAAAAAGTAACTTACGATTTTGCAAGACTAATTGATGATGCAACGGAGGTAAGTTGTTCTGAATTTGGTAAACTGTTAATCAAGAAATTTGATTAATTGACATGTCACAAGATGAGTTTTCTACTGGAACAGTAGAGCTTGAAGAAGCTGAACTAAAAGTCGACAAGCCACCACTTTACACAGTAGTAGTATTTAATGACGACTTCACACCTATGGAATTTGTTGTATATGTCATACAAAAATTCTTTAGCTTCGATCACGCTAAATCAACGGAAATAATGCTTGAAATTCACACTAAAGGCAGGGGTTTTTGTGGTGCGTTTTCACAAGAAATTGCCGAAACAAAATCACAACAAATTAATCAGTTCGCAAAAGAAAATGAACATCCTTTAAAAACAGATATTGAAGAATTAGGAAAAGATTAGATATATTAGATATATGCTTTCAAAAGATTTAGAAAATACGCTTAATTTATTATTCAAAGAGTGTTCTGATAATAACGATGAATTTGTAACAATTGAGCACCTATTGCTTGTTCTTACACAAGAGGATTCATCAAGGAAAGTATTTGATCATCTTTCAGTAGACGTAGAGAGTCTTCAGAAAGAGATAAAAGAATATATAAAGAAAAATGTCCCTAAAGCCACTGAAAATAAAGAGATTCAACCAACATTAGCATTTCAAAGGGTCCTGCAAAGAGCAATATTCCATGTCCAATCAAGCGGCAAAACTGAAGTTAATGGCGAGAATTTACTAGCAGCTCTTTTCTCTGAAAAAGAGAGTTATGCAGTTTACATGCTGAGCCGAAGAAATATTTCCAGATTAGACGTAGTTGAATACATATCACATGGCAAGAATATAGCTGTTGAGACAGAAGAATCAATCGAAGAAACACCAAAAGAAAATGAATCACATCCAGAATTTTTAACAAACCTTAATAACCTTGCAAAAGACGGAGATATAGATCCACTTATAGGAAGAACAGATACACTAGACAGGCTTTTTCAAGTTCTAGGCAGACGAAGAAAAAATAACCCTATTCTGGTCGGTGAATCAGGAGTTGGTAAAACAGCTATTGCTGAGGGACTGGCAAAAGCAATCGCAGAAGGCAAGGCACCTGAAATATTTAAAGACCATCAAGTGATGTCTCTTGATGTAGGAAGCTTGGTGGCAGGCACTAAATATCGGGGTGATTTTGAAAAGAAAATGAAATCTTTGATGGATTACCTTAAAAAGACAGATAAGTTAATACTTTTCGTTGATGAGATACATACAATCATTGGGGCAGGGTCAGCATCTGGAGGAGCCTTGGACGCCTCGAATCTGCTCAAACCAGCTTTGGCTAGAGGAGAAATAAAATGTATTGGAGCAACCACATATAAAGAGTATCGACAAATTTTTGAGAGAAATAACTCATTGTCACGAAGATTCCAAAAAGTGCAGATAGAAGAACCATCAACCGATGAAGCCATACAAATCTTAGAGGGCTTAAAGAAAAAGTTTGAACACTATCACGGCATAACTTATTCAAAAGAAGCGCTTAAATCAGCAGTAGAGCTCTCAAATAAGTACCTACAGGATTCAAAGTTACCTGACAAAGCAATAGATCTTATAGACGAAGCAGGGTCACAAAAAAAACTTTCCAAAGCTAAAGGTAAGATTATTAGAAAATCAGATATTGAAACACTTATCTCGAAGATAACAAAAATTCCCGCAATGCAGTTAAATGCCTCGAATAAGGAGAATTTAAATAATCTTGAAAACAATCTAAAATCTGTGATATTTGGTCAAGACCATGCTGTAAATGACGTAGTTTCAGCGGTTAAAACCTCAAAGGCAGGCATTGGAAATGATGAAAAGCCAATTTGCTCTTTTCTTTTCACTGGTCCTACTGGTGTTGGAAAGACTGAGCTTACAAAACAGCTAGCATATTTCTTAGGTATAGAGTTTGTGAGATTAGATATGTCCGAATTTATGGAGAAACATAGCATTTCAAAACTTATTGGCTCTCCACCAGGATACGTTGGTTATGAGCAGGGTGGCTACCTGACAGAAGAAATCAATAAAAAACCGCATTCTGTATTGCTTTTAGATGAAATAGAAAAAGCACATCCAGACATATTTAACATACTCCTTCAAATTTTAGACTATGGCAATCTGGCTGATAGTAATGGTAGAAAAATCAATTTCAAAAATACCATAATTGTTATGACCTCAAACACTGGTGCAATTGAAGCTGAAGGAGAATCTGTAGGTTTCATAGAACAAGGGTCTGAAGATAAGTTTGATAAGGCGGTATCTAAAGCATTTACTCCTGAGTTTAGAAATAGACTTGACGGAATTGTAAATTTCAACAGTCTTTCAAATACCAATTTGGAGTCAGTTGTGCAGAAATTAATTATAGATGTTGAAGCAAAATTAAATGAGAAAGGCATAGATATTGAGTTTAATGATGATGTAATCAAGCTTGTTTTAGATGAAGGCTATGATCCCAAACTAGGTGCTAGACCATTATCAAGAGCAGTTGATAGATTAATTAAGAAACCACTATCAAGTATGCTTATCGAAGATAAAATTAAACGAGGAAGTTCTGTAAAATTAACGGTTGTGAAGGGTGCAATTAACCTGAAGGTCGTTGGTGCCAAAGAAAAAATTACTTAGATCTAAAGGTGATGCGGCCTTTTGAAAGATCGTAAGGCGACATCTCTACAGTGACCTTATCTCCATTTAAAATCCGAATGTAATTCTTTCTCATTCTGCCTGAAATATGTGCGGTAATGACATGATCATTTTCAAGTTTTACTCTGAATACTGTGTTGGGAAGAACCTCCATCACAACTCCTTGCATTTCAATCGTATCTTTTCCTGCCATAAGTTGCCTATTTTACTTGCTTAGCTTTAAATGTCACTTAAATTGGAAAAATGAATCACATACAGATACATGATCTTAAGTCGGCAGACAATAAAGTTCTCAGCGAAATATTTGAGATAAATGAAGGATACACCCCATTTCTAGGACCTCTTGAGACAATTGAAAAGCTCAAAGAACTGGTATTTCATTCGAATTTCAGTATATTTCTAACAACTAATGGACTGATTTGTGCATTCTTAGTGTGCTTTAGAGAAAATTCAGAATACCAATCCAAGAATTATCAATTCTTCCAAAAGAGGTTTAAAAAGTTCTTCTATATTGACCGCATTGGGGTTGTAAAAACCTTTAAAAATAAGGGTTTGGGTACTTTTGTATACAGAGAAATAGATAAGATCTGTAAAAAAGATAGCTTGCCAATTTGTGCGGAAGTTAATATTGTGCCAATGAATAAAGAATCAGTAAATTTTCATGAAAAAATGGGTTTCAACATGATTTCTGATGCATATGCCAGCCCAAATTATGCTGTAAGGTACTTTGAAAAATGTATGTAGAAGCTGAAAAAACGATTAAAACATCAAGATTAAAGCTTTTACAGGCAATTAGAGAACCATCCAACCTTGAGAATATTCATCCATTCTGTAAAGAAAATAAGGTTGATAAATGGCCAGGTAAAGGTTCAGTAGATTATGTTAAATATTTAAATGGAGTTAAATATAGAAGAGATTTCATTAAATGGGATGAGACTGGATATGTACTAGACATAGGGGTAAAGCGTAGGCTTGCACAAGTAGAATGGCTTGTAGAGGGAAATTCTGAACAATCATCTTTAAAAATAACAATAAAACCTGAGCTTCCTTACAGAAACGGCATAATTAAGTGGTTTGCATGGAATTTATATATTAAGTATAGGTTACAAAGTTACATCAATAATGTTGTAAAGGGTTTTGCACAATATTTAGATACTGGAATTAGGGTCCCAAAGAATAATTTCGGTAAACATTCATGGTATTCATAAAAACCAAAAATATTATGTTAAATAAATTATCCTTCATAATATAACAATCTTCTAATAACCAGTAATAATCAACCATATAACGCTTCTATATAATAGTTTTAAACATCATATATATTTAACATAATATATATTATGCGAAGTTATTTGACTGTGGATAAAAGTGTGGAAAAAAGTAGCAACCTACTCTATGAAAATTTAGCTATTATTTTTATTTGTAAATATATAAGGAAATTATCTAAGGGGGAAAATTCTGACTGCCTACAAAATTAATATAATCTTAGTACATTAGATAAATTATTAATTTTGAAGAAATATTTGCACTCAAATGTTACGTATAAATTATTTCTCTATCAATTAGTTGACTCTTATCTCTAGTTTTAAATAATTTNGCTTAGAANACGTTTCTCGCCTCTATTTACAATTTTTTANAATAATCNAACAATTTTTGTAATTTTTTTATTAATATTGAATTAATNACTCAATTAAAGGATTTTTTATGTTTTACAGATTTTTAATTTTACTCACCCTACTCTCTTCTAATTTTCTAATTGGAGATTTAATGAAACCAACATCTTTATCAAAGGATTTATATTCCAACCTTATACTTGATGGTAATTATCTAGATATAGTTGATCATCCAGATAACTTCCTTGATTTTGACTATGGCACTAGAGTAGCTAGTCCTCTACAAATCGAAACTGCTATAAAGGCATATGCAATGCAGTCTGACAGACTTAAAGTGGTTGAATATGGCAAAACACATGAAGGTCGTACATTATTTGCATTATATATATCAGCACCTGAAAACCTCGCTAATCTAGATAATATTCAAAAATCTATTTCTAAACTATCTGATGCCAGATCTACTTCTGACCGTGAAGCTAAATCTTTAATTGAATCATTACCAGCAACTGCTTGGATGGCCTATTCTATACATGGTAACGAAACATCTGGTGCAGATGCAGCATTAGGTATTATTTATCATCTAATAGCAAGTAAAGATACTGCTGTTACTAGCATGCTAGATAACATGATAGTAATTGTTGATCCAATGATGAATCCAGATGGAAGAGATAGGTTCGTAAAATCCCTTGAACAATATCGAGGAACAGCTCCAAATTATGATGATCAGTCTCTTTTGCATTCAGGTGACTGGCCTTACGCAAGAACAAATCATTATTACTTTGATCTTAATAGAGATTGGTTTTATCTTACTCAGCCTGAAACTCAAGGAAGAGTCCCTTTAATCAACAAATGGCGTCCACAAATTCTAGTCGATGGCCACGAGATGGGTGCCCAAGATACCTTTATGACTGGGCCTCCAAGAGAACCAATAAATACAAACATAGACAGAGATTTAATTAAATGGGGTAATGTTTTTGCTGATGATCAGGCAAAAGCTTTTGATGATAATAATTGGCGATTTTATACTGGCGAATGGCATGAAGACCTCTATCCTGGCTACTCTTTTTATATTCAATTTAGAGGAAGTTTAGGGATCTTATATGAGCAATCTAGAATGTCTGAAGATGGTATAAGAAGACCTGAAGGAACTATTCAATCATATAAAGAATCAGTCCATCATCAGTTTGTTAGTACCTTAGCTAACCTTAAAACTCTTGAAAAACATACAAAGGCAATGTATCAAGATTTCTGGGATGGAAGAAAACATAATGTCTCTAAAAATAGTGAATTTGCAAATCAAACCTTTGTTGTATTGCCTACAGAAAATATAGGAAGACTTAATACTTTTGCTAAGAAACTCCAAGCTCAAGATATTGAATTTTATTTAAATACTAACCCTATTCAAACCAAATCTGCTTTAAAACAAACTGGTGATTCTCAAGAGAATTATGTAATACCAGCTGGTAGCATGATTATTCCAAACCTTCAGCCAGAAGCACCTTTAATAGCAGCAATACTTGAATTTGATGCTGAAATAATTGAATCAGTCCTTGAAGAAGAAAGAAGACAAACTTTAAAGAATGGTTCTTCAGTAATGTATGACACAACAGCTTTTAACTTAACCATGATGTACGGCTTAGAAGCAGTTACTGTTCAAGAGAACATTCAAGAAAATCTGTCGAAATGGGAGCCATCAAAAATAGACAATACTATCAATAAAGATGCTCTAATGTGGGCTGTGAATGGGATGGATGATCGCTCTGTAGCTTTCGCTGCAAGACTTATGGAGCTTGGTATTGAGGTTAGAATTATAGATAAAGAATCTATTCTTTCAGACCAAAACCTTCCGCGAGGGAGCGTGCTTGTAATTGAAATGGATAATCCAAATTTTGAAAATTTAAGCTCTATTGTTGGATCTGTGGCTAGTGATTTAAATATTTCAGTAGTATCAATAGATTCAGGTTTTGGGCCTGAGGAGCTTCCAGATTGGGGTGGTAGACATTTCAGGTTATTAGAACGACCTCAAATTGCATTAATGGCACAGCAAAACTTCAGCTCATATGACGTGGGTGTAAGTTGGTGGTCTTTAGATCACCACCTGGGCATTAGACATAGCATGGTAAATGGCTCGTCTGTTAGTTATGGTGATTTAACCCGTTACAACACAATTATTATGCCAAGTGGCTATCAAGGGCTATCAAACTCTGAAATGAGCAGCATAAGAGAATGGGTCAAACAAGGTGGCACCTTAATTGCTCATAATGGAAGTTCAAGAAGTCTTGCATCTGAAAATGGAATTGGTTCAGTTAGACAGATTTCAAGTATATTCGATAAAAGTGAAGCCTATAACATGGATCTTCAACGTGAATTTGGAGCATTAAGCGTAGAAATTGATATGCAAAAGGTTAATGAAAACAAGGTAGATTTTGAAGTTGAATACCCTTGGGAAGTTAGTAAAAACAAATTCAATAAAGCGCAGTTAGAAATGAGGGATAAGTGGCAGTCTTTGTTTATGCCATCTGGTGCTATTGTTGCAGGAAGAATTGATAATGAGCATTGGTTAACGTTTGGAACAGTAGATACCCTCCCCGTTCTTTATGGCAATAACCCTGTTCTTATGACTAGCAATAACTCTGAAGCAGCTGTGCGAGTGGGACAGATAATTGAAAATAAAGAAGCTACAACTTATAGAACAATTAACTGGTCTGATATGCCGCCTAATACAGATCTCAATGTAAAAATGAGTGGCTTAGTTTGGCCTGAAGCTTCACAAAGAATTGCAAACTCAGCCTACCTGACACGAGAAAGGGTTGGTAGGGGCCAAGTAATTTTATTTTCAGGAGAGCCAAATTTTAGAGGCGCAGCACTAGGAACAAGTAGATTGTGGTTAAATGCAGTAGTTTATGGGGCCGGATTAGGTACCTCACCTAGAATAGATCCATAATTTTAGAATGAGATCCAAATCAATCTTTTTTTTATTATTATCCTCTTTTCTATGCATATCAGAATCGTTTAAGGTTCTCTCAGTCACTGAGTTTCAAGAAAAGCTATCTGATAGCAAAAATAAAAAAGTTTTTTTGGAAAACTACTCTGATTGGGTGAAAAACTCAGATAAAGATGTGAATTCTATAATTTCTCTTTATGAGACTAATCAGCTTTACAGATCATACGTGTATGGCAGAAATAAAGATTGGCAAGGTGTACCTATACTCCTCAAAGACAATATAGATGCAAAGGGGCTTGCAAATACTGCAGGATCAATCTCTATGACCGATAATTTTCCACGAAGTGATGCTCATTTAGTCAAGAATCTAAAAAAAGCTGGTTTTCTTATTCTTGGAAAAGCTAATTTATCAGAATGGGCTAATTTTAGAGGAGAAAAATCTGTAAGTGGGTGGTCAAGTTATGGAGGGCAAACAAGAAATCCATATGACCATGACTACAGTCCTTGCGGCTCAAGCTCAGGCAGTGCAGCAGCAGTTGCTCTTGGTCTAGTTCCTGTATCTATTGGCACTGAAACAAATGGCTCTATAACCTGCCCTGCTTCAGTGAATGGTGTTGTAGGAATAAAACCTACAGTTGGGCTTGTTAGCAGACATGGAATAATTCCTATTTCATCTACCCAGGACACTGCTGGACCACTTGCGAGAAGCGTTTTAGATGCTGCAATAGTACTTCAAGCAATTTCAGGAAAAGACCCTAAAGACGAATATACGCATTCAATACCAAGCAATTATGATTTTGATGCATTGACAAAATTAAGCAGAGATTATTTAAATGGGAAAAGAATAGGTTTGATAATGCCAGATCTTAATGCTCCAAATGAGGCATTAAGATTAATTGAAAAGGTTAAAAAACAGCTAAAATCACTTGGTGCTGAAGTAATAGAAGTTAGATTTTATGGCATGCCTGAAAATTTTTGGTCCGCTGCTTTATTTGTTCTTCAGCATGAATTTTATATAGGTCTTAATAGTTATCTAAAAAAATCTAAATCAAGAATGCAGGATATGGAATCAGTTATAGATTTTAATAAATTAAATTCTAAACAAGTTATGAGCTTCTATGGACAAGAATATTTCATCAAAAGTGTAGAGTCTGCGCCAGGAAGAACTATTGGAAGTGTCAGAACTGAAAATATCTATCAAGAGTCATTAAAAACGCTTGAATACGCTAAGAAAGCTATAGACGATACATTAGCTGATAATAAATTGGATGCTCTTGTAGGCTTGACTAGAAACACTGCATGGAAAATTAATTATCAGACTGGAGATACTTTTGAAAATGGTTGGGGAAATGGAGCCCTGTCAGCTATATCTGGATACCCACATATCACTGTACCTTTAGATTACGTGGACAACCTCCCAACAGGCTTATCTTTCATGGGAGCAGCCTGGGATGAAGTTAATCTGATCAATATGGCCTATGCATTTGAGCAAGAGAATAATTTTTTTCCTAAACCATCTCAAGACAAGAATTAAGTCTTAATTTGATGACATCCAAGCTAAGATTGTTAGGCAGGTTAATAGATTTTTTTATATCAATTAAATTATCAAGTTTTATTAGGGATTGTTTAGCTTCTAGTCCAACCCTACCTTTCTCTATAAAGATTAGATAGTCAGCAAATGCTGATAGCTCATCCTTATCCTTGGATTGAATATCTTTGTTTCTAAGGTATGTATCATATTTTTCCATTTTCTTTGTGATTTCATCAATAGGCTTTTCAAGCTCTTTGGAGTTCTCAGATAAGAAATGCAATGCAGTTTCTGAAAGGTTTAGCTTTTGAGAAGAAATATATTCTTGGACTTCAAATATCGTAGGTATTGGAACCCTCGATATATGAAACCTACTTTTGATGGTTGATGGAATCTTGGAGATATTATTTGTAGATATGTACATGAAAGTATCATCACTAGTATCTTCTGCAACTTTTAATAAAGAGTTATAGCCATCCAGCCTTATATCCTCGCCTCCTTGGATGAAAAGCAACCTTTTATTTCGTGTACTTAAAGTTAAGAAATCTCTGGGTTCTCTTAAATCTGAAATTGGAATAATGCTTTTATCTGGATCTTTTTTAAGAAAATAAAAATTAGCAGAGGCTATATTTTCTAAGTGCTGTTCTGTGTAGTCTTTTTCATCTATTTCTGAGATAAGCTTCTTAACTATTTTTCTTGCTATCTTGCTTATATCTTGACCATCAGAACCGCATAGAATGGTTTTAGGTTTGATGCTACCCCTTTCTTCTAAAAATTTTTTATCCCAAGGCAACATTCAGTTTTTCAATTGTTTTTGTTGTGATTTCATCTCTTAATTCATCAATACTTTTGTTTGCATCAAGGCTGACAACCCTTTCAGTATTCTCAGAGGCTATCTGCAGATACCCTTTTCTTACTCTGTCGAAGAATTCTACAGATTCTCTTTCCATTCTATCCATTTCTCTATTAGATATTCTCTCTCTAGATTGTTCAGCTGATATATCCATGTAAAAAGTTAAATCTGGCGTCAGCAAATCTGAGCTACGGTGAACATAATCAATAAAACTTTTATCTAAGCCCTTTCCATAGCACTGATATGCTACGGTAGCGTCTGCATATCTATCAGCAATAACAATTAATCCATTATCAATATTCTTTCGTAGAAAGTTCTGATCCAAATGTTTTCTTGAGGCATAAAGCAAGAATGCTTCTGTTATAGGATCAACCAATTCAGTAGTGTCTTGAAGAAAGATATCTCTTATCTTTTCTCCCATTTTTGTTGTTCCGGGTTCTCTTAATTTGGTAACTCTATGGCCCGTATCTTTAAGATGGGCTTCTAACAATTCGATCTGAGTAGATTTTCCAGAACCTTCAATACCTTCAAATGAAATAAACACAACTTATATTATTTACTGTAAATATATTTTTTTACAGCTTTATTATGTTCTTCATATGTTTTTGAAAATATATGTGAACCATCTCCTCTAGCAACAAAGTAAAAAAAATCACCAGGCGTTGATTTTATAGCAGCATCGATAGCGCCCTTTGATGGGTAACAAATTGGTCCTGGAGGAAGCCCTTTAACTTGATATGTATTATAAAGATTCTTGTCATCAAGAACTGCTCTACCTATTTTTTTTCCATAACCACGGTAGTATCCATAAGAAGAAGTTGGATCAGCTTGTAGTTTCATATTTATCTCTATTCTTGCTAAGAAAACTGAAGCAATGGTTGTTTGTTCAGACGAAAGTACTGCTTCTCTTTCTATGATTGATGCAAGAATCAAAGCTTCTTTCGGTGTTTTTAGTGGGTTGGCACTAGGCTTGCTTTGCCATGCCTTTTCTAAATAATCATCCAAATATGATTGGGAGCTAACTAGCACTTCTATTAAATCTTGCTCATCACTAAAAAAATAAGTATCGGGCATAATTAAACCTTCTTCTGAAAATAAGTCTTTTACTTCTGTGGGGATAGTGAATGGGAGGTTTTGGTTTTTTATTATATCCTCTAAACTTTTTAAACTTTTGTTGGCTACTGTCCCTTCTATAACAGCAAGCTTAAATAACTGAACGTCACCTTCCTCAAAGCGTTTAATTAGCTCTGAGACGCTTGAATTTGCTGGTATATTATATATCCCTGCCTTTATAACAGGATGGTCTTTAAATAAGTATTTAAACCTTACCCACCAGGTACTATAAAGGCTATATTTGTCCTCTATTTCAGTGAGTATCCCATACAAGGTGTCGCCTTTGTCTACTACAAAGGTTTGGTTTGGGTTTTGGATTTGGATCTTTTGCTCAAGCGCGTACTGGAGCTTTATGGATATGAATAAAAATCCAAGGACCAGGAATAGAAGAAGTGATTTCTTAGCTATTATTTTCGATCCAATCGACTGCACTCTTGATTGTAGTAATATTTTCAGCTTCATCGTCTGGAATTTCAAGACCAAACTCTTCTTCGAATGCCATTACTAATTCAACAGTATCAAGTGAATCCGCGCCAAGATCTTCTACAAAAGAAGATTCAGCAGTAACTTCACCTTTATCTACAGTTAGCTGGTTGCAAACTATTTCAACAACTTTATCTAAAACTTCGCTCATTATTACTCCTCAGTAAATTCGTAAAACATACATTACTTCATAAATAGCCCGCCATCAACTACTAAAGTTTGGCCAGTTATATAATTTGATTCCTCAGAAGATAGGAAATTAACTAGTGAAGCAATATCTTCTGGCTTTCCTGCCCTCTTAAGTGGAATTTTATCTAGTATTTGTTGATCAATGACGCCCTCAGTCATATCTGTTTCTATAAAACCTGGTGCGATTGAATTTACAGTGATATTTCTCGATCCTAATTCTTTGGCTAAAGACCTAGTTAATGCGTCAACACCTGCTTTTGAAGCAGAGTAATTAGTTTGACCGGGATTGCCCATCGACCCTGATACTGAACTTATATTGATAATCCTTCCCCATCTTTTTTTAAGCATTCCTTTTACCACCAACTTAGTAATCTTGAATACGCCATTTAAGTTTGTATTTATCACGTTTTCCCAATCCTCATCAGACATCCTTAAGAAGAGGTTATCTTTTGTGATGCCAGCGTTGTTGATAAGAATATTTGGCTCAAATTCACTGACAGTCTTCTGAAAATTTTCAACTGATGAAGCATCAGATATATCTAAATTTGCAAGAGAAAGCTTGGCATGTGAATAATCAAAATTCGAGATGTTTCGGCATGTAGCAAGCACTGTATAACCTTGTTCTATAAGACCTAGAACTATACCTTTACCAATACCTCTATTCCCTCCAGTAACAATTGCTTTTTTATTTTCCATATTTTTCAAGAAGCCCTTTAAATGTATCAATATTATCAAGAGAAGAAAATGTTCCCTTTATTCTATTCTGCTTAGCCAAGCTTGAAAGAACTTTATTGGGTCCAATTTCTATATGTTCTTCAAGCCCATATTTTTTTAATCTGTTCATCGATGATACCCATTGAACTGGGCTAGATATTTGCTCTGCAAGATTATTACAGATCTCTTTCGTAGTTAAAGGTATCTTGGCATGTAAATTTTGTATTACTGGAAAATTTGGTTTGGATAAGTGTAGCTCGTCTAAAACTAGCTTTAATTTTGTTGAAGCTATGTTCATCAAGCTTGAGTGCGAGGGCACTGAAACTGCAAGATCAATGACACGTTTTGCTCCATTCTCGGCTAGATCATTTTTTACCGCTTCCACTTCATCTGCATTACCAGCAATAACGGTTTGCAATGGGGAATTCATGTTTACGGCTTCTAAAAATTTGGCTTTTTTATCAGAAAGAATTTTTTTTATGCTATCGCCATCAAGACCCAGCACAGCAGACATCTTTGTTTTTGTGTCACCTTTGCTCTCAATCATAAATGTTGCTCTAAATTTAATGAATCTAAGTGCATCCTTTACGCTAAAGCCGCCTGCACAAAGAAATGCAGATACCTCACCCAAACTATGCCCTGCAGCAACTTTTGGCATAGGACAGTTATGATTTCTCCATACTTGGTATAACGAATAGCTCATAAGCATTAGCAATGGCTGTGTATAGTATGTATCGTTGATTCTCGGGTCTTCAGTCAAAATTATACTTTTGAGATCTTCTTTGTAGAATTCTTCACCCAGTGCAATGGTTTCTTGAAATTCTTGGAATTCTTCAAAATGCTCTTTGAACATTCCTGAATATTGAGCACCCTGTCCAGGGAATAAGAATGAAAAAGCCATTAAGATCTATTGTTGAATTTCTTCTTCAGGCTCTTTTGTCTTTTTCTTTAGATCCTTAACCAGTCTCCCTTTGTAAAAACCATCTGCAGACATGTTATGTCTTAGATGTCTTTCACCTGAAACAGGGTCAGTAGCCAAGGAATTGCCTGATAATGAGTCGTGGGAACGTCTCATTCCAATTTTACTTCTTGATTTTTTACTTTTTTGTACAGCCATGAAGCATGCATTTTAAATCTTTTAATACTTATTGTGAAGCATAATAATCAATTGAAATTATTTGATAGAATAAATTCATGTTAATTACAACTTCAGAGAACGTTCCAGGCAAAAATATCGTTAGCACTATAGGTTATGTAAAAGGTAGCTCTGCAAGAGCAAGACATGCTGTAGCAGACGTATTTGCATCAATCAAGAATATTGTTGGTGGGGAAGTTGAAGAATACTCCAGATTACTTCAGCAGACTCGTGATCAAGCAGTAGAAAGGATGATGGCGGACGCAGAGAAAAAAGGAGCCAATGCAATAATATGTTTTCGCATACAAAGTAGTACTATCGCTCAAGGCGCATCAGAAGTTGTTGCATATGGAACAGCCGTAATTATTGAAGACTAATCAATAAGTATCGTCTTCATCGAGTGGGTTTGGGCCAAATCTATTATCCTCATAACCGCCTTTTCTAAGAAAGGCTAAACAATACAGTATGGTCACTAAGTTTCCAGCTGCGCCAAGCCTAACAGCAGCAGGCTCAACAGAAGGAAAAATTGCAAAATATATACTTATTACACTTACGATAAAATAAGGCACAGCCCAATAATAGCTTGCATTGAGGTCTTGTAACCTTCTAATAGTGACAGCTAATAGCGGCAAAAAGAATATTAGAGATAATGCTGTAGATGATATTCGTGTGCCTAGTCCGAAGCTACTATCAAGCAAAAATTCTGTTGCTTGGTTCTCATTTAACGATGCAACATATTCCCAATCAACGCTTCCAAACGTAGCAAAACCTACTATGGCGCTAACAACTATTGAAACAATTATTGTAAATAGAGCAAAATACCACCATTCTGACCTGCTTGATCTTCCTTTAAAAACTGAATACTTATCGATTAATGCTGACTTTACTGCTTGACTGAAATTCATTTTTCTCCCTTTAAATATACGTCATACCTTATTGATGACCCCTTAAATGATATAGCAGAGCTATCTTTTATACCAGTTGTAGCTCTTAGTTCTTTTTTTACAACGAGTCTCTGAAAATGTTCCTTATAAAAATCCTTTGAAGGGTCATCATATTCATCTAAATAGCTATCCAAAAACTCCATTTGCTTAGATCTTTTCAATTTTTTTTGTGAATTAAACATAGGGTCAACATAAATAACATCAAAATTTTGTGGGGTTTTCAAAAATTCTCTTGAATCTCCATTAATAATGGTTAAATTAGATTTTGCTTTAATGAAATATGGAAGTTCTGGCAATGCATTGAGCGCCTCTTCTAAGAGAATACATAGGCCTATATTTTTTTCTACAACTGTGACTTTCTGGCCCAACAGGGCAAGAATGAAAGCATCATGACCTAAACCACCAGTTGTATCAAGAATTGTTTTTACCTTGTAAGCGTCTAAAGCAAATGCTTTTTTAATGAGGTGTTCTGTTTGAATTCTTGAAATTCTCGTACTAAATTTACCCTGAGTAAAAGAATTTTGTAAGTCCATAGTTTTGAAGCACAGCTTCGGATTTTCATCGAGCACAACATAACTATTGGTGAGTTCATTTGCCAATAATGGAACTTTATAGTTAGCGCAGAGTATTTTTGCCCTCTCATTGAATTGTAAATTTGCTGGTTTTATACCTTCTATATCAGCCACAATGTCAGCCACAATAAAAGAAAACCTAAAATAACTCTATAAATAATAAATGGTGTGTATCCAAGTTGTTGAACCAACTTTATAAATATAGATATTGATAAGTAAGATACAACAAATGTTGTTAAAAATGCTATAAAAGTTGTTAAATTATATATATCTTCGTTTAAATTGTTCAAATCTGATAAACTAAAAAAAAGCGCTCCTAGTATAGTTGGTATAGATAGCATTAATGAATATTTTGCAGCCTCTTCTTTCTTATAACCAAGAATTAATGAACCAGTAATAGCTGTTCCTGATCTTGATGCTCCAGAAATCAAACTAAATATTTGGAAGCACCCAATAATAAGGGCATGTTTTGCATTCATCTCAGAATTAATATGCTTATTTGAGCCTATTTTCTCTGAGATAAATAGTAAACCAGCAAATACTAGGTTTGCTACAGCTATAGAGGGTATTGACCACCTATAATCACCGATACCATCAACAAACATAACAACCAGAACAATTGGCAAAGTGCTTAAAACTAGATAAAAAAAGGTTTTTGAAAGGTAAAAATTAATTTTCATGAATTCGTCTCTAAAGTAGAGCAAAACTGCTAAAAGAGTGGCGAAATGAACAGTTATATCGAATACTATGCCTTGATCTGGCCANCCTAATATCTTGCTTGGCAAAAGCAGATGAGCTGAGCTTGAGATAGGCAAAAACTCTGTGATAGCTTGTATTANGCTTAATACAATGATTTGAAATATAGTTAATTCACTCATTTATTTTTTTGGTAGCTAAGCTCTTTAATATAGTTTGGATAATTTGTTTTTAGGTGAAGATTATCAGCCTCTAGAACCATATCTAGTATATTTTTACATACAACGCTCCTATCAACCTCTTCCATAGGTTCTAACGGTAACTGATCACTTTTAAACCCAATAAAATTACCTTTTGGCAAACCAGCTAAACTATCGCAATAATAATCTTTACCCATGCTTCGATAGAAGAAATCATTTTTATTGCCCTTAATTACTGCTAACTTGTGAGGATTAGAGAAGTTTAAAGCCTTTAAGTTAGAAAATGCGTAAAACTCCTTATCAAGAATGAGCTCTAGTGTTTGCATAAAAGTATAAGCCAGCCTTGCTCCTGTATAGGAACCAGGTCCAGCAGCATAAGCCATCTTGTCTATTTTTTTAAAATCAAATTCTGGTACAGAATCTTTTATTGTTACAATCTTTTTTTCCCAATCATTTCTTTTGCTAAGGGATTTTTCATTGAATGAAAACTCATACCTGTGTTGATTAAATTGCAATGAGATGTAGTGCTGATCAGAAGTAAGGTCTAAAACTATAGCGTTCAATTTGCAATGCTTTCACGAATAGATTTAGTCACCTTATCGAGTGATTGAGCAGCATCTATTTCAATAAATTGTAGATTCTTATTCCTATAAAAATCTAATAGAGGTTCTGTTTCGTCGTAGTAAACATCAAGCCTTTTTTTAATTACTTCAGGAGCATCATCTTCTCTTTGAATCAGTGGCTCCTGGGTAACATCATCAAAACCATCAACTTTGGGTGGATTATATAGGATGTGGTACGACCTTCCTGATGCTGGGTGAACTCTTCTTCCTGACATTCTATTAACTATCTCTTCTTCTGAGATGCTTAAATAAAGCACTAGATCTATAGCTACATTTGCTGAGTCCAATGCTTGCCCCTGACCCAAGTTTCTAGGAAAGCCATCCAGTAAGAAACCTTTCTCACAATCCCTTTCACCAACTCGCTGAACGAGCATTTCAATGATGATGTCATTAGGAACTAAAGTGCCTGAAGATATGTAATTTTGTACTTTTCTTGCGAGATCAGTGTCTGATCTACTAACCTCTCTCATCATTGCGCCAGTTGAGATATTAGCAATGCCAAAATCTTTTTGAATAATTTCAGCTTGGGTGCCTTTGCCTGCACCTGGCATACCTAAAAGTATTAAATTCATTTTTCTAAAACCACAAAAGACAAAGTATAACTTTCAGTATTTGTTATTGATAGGTGGTGTTTTATTAATGCAAGTTTATTGGCTATTAGTGATGGCTTGCCTGATTCATTCCTTATGATTGATATGTCAGGTGGATATATTCCCCTGAAGCCGGTGCCCAATGCCTTAACCAAGGCTTCTTTAGCGGCAAAAGAAGAACTTAGAAATTTAATTTTTTTATTTTCATCAAGTCTCATAAATTCTTTTTTTTCTTTTTTTGATAACACTTTATCTGCAAACCTACCTTCATATTTTTCGTACAAAGATTTAATTCTATTGTTTTGAACGAGATCTGTGCCAATACCTATAATCATTTAAAAAAAACTCTGCTTTTAATATTAAGCTCCTCAAAATAATACTCAATTGTCATCCTATTAATTTCTTTTGAGGCTGCTAATGATTCATTTGAAAAAATTCTTTGTGAGATTTCATTTAATACTTTACCATCAAAACCATCCTCACTTTTAGAGAACCCTGATTGGGGTGAATATCTATAATATTTATCAGACTCTATCTCCTTATTGGTATCATATTCATTGTAAAAATTTATTTCGTAGCCCAACACACCAAGCAAATCTAATTCAAAATTTCGAAGTATCTCCTCAATGGATAGGTCTTTTTTAAGTTTTGAAATGCATCCTTTATATATATTAAATAAATCTACAGACTCCTCCGATTGAGTAATAAGAAAATTAATTAGTTCATTTATATAAAAAGCTGAATAAAGATTTTCACTACCAACAAAATCTTCAAAAACTTCACAGGGCTCTGCGAGATATAAAGTCTTTAGATCTGACCTGCCCCTAAAATCAATATTCAAGCATTGAAATGGCTCTAAATTTCCTGAAAGCCGTGAATTTTTTCTCTTAGCCCCCTTTGCTACAGCATTTATTTTGCCATTTCGTTCACTTAGGAAAGTTACGATTAAACTGGTTTCTTTGTATGGTCTTGAATGAATTACAAACGCTTTCTGAAAGTTTGATTCCATTAGCTCTTAATACCAAAGCTTTCTAAACTAATAGGATTGTTAACCCAGTTTTTCTGGACTTTGCACCAAAGCTTCAAAACAACTTTTTTTCCAAATTTTTTCTCTAAGTCGGTTCTAGCCGCTATACCTATGGATTTAATTTTTTCTCCATTTTTACCTATGACTATGCTTTTTTGACTTGGCTTTGAAACATAAATATTGGCACTGATTTCAAGAAGATTTTCTTGATCTTCTGAATGCTCGATAACAACAGCCGTCTCATAAGGAAGCTCATCACCCAAAAGGCGAATAACTTTTTCCCTCACTGTTTCACTAATTTCGAAATTTTTGCTCTGAAAGTCTATCTCTTCTGGATAAAAAAATTCATTATCTGGCAAAGCATTTTCAAGCTCTTGTTCTACCAGATCGATACCTAGATTATTTTTTGCAGAGATAGGAACAATGGCAAAAAACTCCTCTTTGTTGAATGTTTCCTCAACAAACGTAAAAAGATTTTTTTTATTTTTAACTAAATCAATTTTATTGATAACCAGTAACTTTTTAGCAGAAGATTGATTAACCAGATCTAATGTTTCTTTATCAACATCATCAAATTTAGTGCCGGAAACCATAAAGATTATTACATCAACATCATGGATAACTTCAGAAGGCTTCTTTCTCAAGACTTTATTTAAAGTTTTTTCACTTTTTCTATGGATTCCGGGTGTATCAATAAAGATTATTTGGGTTTCTTCTAGTGTCTTAATGGCATAAATATTGGATCTAGTGGTTTGTGATTTATCCGCTGTAATTGAAACCTTTTTGTTTAGAAATTTATTTAAAAAAGTCGATTTCCCAACGTTGGTCTTGCCAATAATTGTTGCATAGCCACACTTTGTCAATTTATCTCACCAACCCTNTTAATTGAGGGCCATTCGCCNGGCTTCCAAGACATCCAAATATAATCTGCCCTGCCCCAAATAACTTCTTCACTTATATAGCCCCATGCTCTGCTGTCATTAGAGTTGTCCCTATTATCTCCACTTACAAAATACATNCCNNCAGGTATNACCCATTTTCCACTCTGNCCTGCTCTATTNATGTGTCTTATCGTNTACTCTTTGCCGGCATTTGATTCTATNAGAAGNTGGCCGGAACTATCCTTGATTAAATCTCTTTGTNGTAAAACAGAACCATTTACGTAATATTTTTTATTTGCATAAGTTACAACATCACCACCTTGAGCAATTACTCTTTTTACAAAAGGTACTGTAGGTTTGTGAGGTGGNAAAAATACAACAATTTCCCCTATATCTGGTGCCTTAGAGAATAATTTTTCTCGGCCAGTAAAAGGTATTTCAAGACCATAAGCATTTCTGTTCACAAGAACAAAATCACCAACCTCTAAGTTTGGTCTCATNGATTCTGANGGTATTTGCCATGGTTCATAAACATAGCCTCTTATAAAAAAAACTAAAAAAATATTTATAAACCACCCTCTGCTTTCTCTAATTATTTCTTTGTGGCCATTGANTAGCGATATTATGAAAAGAATCATTGAGAATGCTGAATAAAAAGCAAGCAAATCGCCTATATTCCATTGTTTAACAAATAATATGCCAATGATTAAGACGGATATTAGAAGACCAAATCTTTGAGCATATCTGTGCACTTTCTCATTAAAATTATCTGTTGCCTTCATCCAATACCAATGAATAGCTATTGCACAAATCATTAAATTAAGCAGTACAAACACTGGTAAATTTGAAATTGGTTGTATTAGGGAAAAGAAGGTGTTCATTTTTTATCGGCTGATAAGAAACTTAAAAAAGCTTCCTGAGGTAAAGCAACTTTTCCAATCTGTTTCATTTTTTTCTTTCCAGCTTTCTGTTTTTCAAGAAGCTTTTTCTTTCGAGTAACATCACCACCATACAGTTTAGCAGTAACATTCTTTCTGAAAGCTTTAACACTCTCTCTGGCTATTATTTTACTGCCTAGCATGATTTGAATAGGTATCTCAAACATTTGTCTAGGAATGACTTCTCTTAGCCTCTTTGCTATATCTCTTCCTTTTCTCTCTGCTTGTGATCTGTGCATGATTGATGAAAGAGAATCTACAACCAGCCCATTAATTGCTACGTCTACTTTCACAAGTTTTGCTGCTTGGTATCTATCAAAAACAAAATCAACTGAAGCATACCCTTGGCTTTTTGATTTAAGAATATCAAAAAAGTCCATAACTATTTCAGATAATGGCATCTCAAAAATTATTGAAACTTGTCCACCTAAGTACTGTAAATCTTTTTGAACACCTCTCTTGGACATTGCCAGCTCAATTACATCGCCCACATATTTATTAGGGCACAGGATAGTAGATCTTATAATTGGCTCTCTAATCTCTTCTATTTCATTGACAGTAGGTAATTCTGCAGGAGAGCTTATTGTTGCTTCTTCACCATTGGTCTTAAGAATTTCATAGGCAACACTGGGTGCTGTAGTAATAAGATCGAGATCATATTCTCTTTCAAGCCTTTCTTTAACGACCTCAAGGTGCAAAGTTCCTAAGAAACCACACCTAAAACCACTTCCCAAAATTTCCGAGTTTTCTGGTTCAAAGTTTAGAGACGAATCATTTAGATTGAGTTTTTGCAATGCCTCTCTAAAAGCTTGATAGTCATTTGAGTCAATCGGAAAGAAAGATGCAAACACCTGAGGCTTTACTTCTTCAAACCCTTCGAGCTCTTCTGTGTCTGGAAATTTCGCCGCTATCAGTGTGTCACCGACTGGGACAGACTTCAAATCTTTAACGCTTGCTACTAAATAACCTACTTCACCTTCACTTAATTCGGAGCAAGGAACTTTTTTTGGTGTAAATTTCCCGATAGTATCTGCTGTAAAAGTTTGGCCAGTTGATTTAACAATAAATTTCTCGCCCTTTTTTAAAGATCCACTAAAAATTCTTATTAATGAAATAACACCAAGAAAATTGTCGTAC
>NYUL01000024.1 GCA_002684055.1 Gammaproteobacteria bacterium | reverse complement strand
TTAATTGCAAGTTGGAACGCAAGCACCACACAAGGCCGCAAAGGACGGGCCAACTTTATACATAACACACTGTTGAACATCAAACACCAACTAAAACCAATTCAATGATTAACAACAGACAGTTCAGAATGAACATCGAAGAGTTCACAACTCTGCTGGATGCCATGGATTCAGTACACAAACCGTTTACAGATTGGGACAAACACACAGAACTACGGCGTCGTTTGAGTGATGCGATTATCTGGATGGAGGCGGACTGATGTCAACAACTAAGCGACAAGCACTAAGAGAGTTTAAGTACGTCTGGGAAAGCATCTTGTCAGAACAACCGAACTACAAAGGCGACAGTATCGCCAAGCGCGAAGCCTTCAATAACTTCATCGATTCATTAAACGAAGACGGTGAAGTAACAGATGAACAGGCTGCCACCTGGACTAATCCCTTCTAACTACACACACAATCCATCATGACACTGACAGCAACCGATCAACAATACAAGCACGCTATTAAGCGTTTGTATGATTATTCAGCAAGTTGTGATTACAAAGGTAATCCGTGGCTCGTATTCTTAGATTTAAGTGGCTATTCTGCTGAATACATGGACACAATGCAGGCTCATTCACCGATTCAATTAGGTCATTTAGAGCGTGTGATGTTGGCTGAAGCGTTGTATTCATTCAATGCACACGGATATGGAGATGTATTTGCCTGGATTGATGAGGCTTTAGCTGATGGATAATTACATCTATACGATCTGGTGTCGAGACGATGAAGACTCAGTATTCAGTGTGTCTCATTGTCTATCAGCCAACGAAGCAGACGCCACTCGTGGAATGTTTGCCGGAATGATTCCTGACTGTTCATTCTTCATAACTAGAGAAAAGGATCAGGAATGAATATTCGACAGTGGGCAATAAGTCCAGAGAGGTATTGTCAACAAGCAAGGGAACGTGCACGGTTGGCATTAACTAATCCAAGGATTGCCAAACAATTAACAACACTTGAGAGGGCCTACTACGACACATTCAAGCAACAACACAGCAACAAATCAACGTTACGATCACACCACAAGGACGCAGCATGAACACTAAATTGGAAGCACAAGACCACCTAGGCAAGCTACGTAATCGCTGCTTGCTGCCTCACAAGCCGCTCACTCGTAGTGAGTGGATGGAGGAAAACAAAGACAAGTCTGACTATTACCGTTTCAAGTTTGCACCGCCACCGCGTGACTGTGCACCACGTCAAAAGAACGGAACACCCACCACGAACTAAACCATGAGCTGTCCATTCATCGACGGAGCTACAAACAAGACACTGGGAAGATTACTCCATTGTCATGAATTAATGCGAGCTTATGGCATAGAAATGTCAGCACAAATAGTGTCTATCTTTCTATACATAGCAGCTAATAATGGTTGCTATAAAAGAGAGATGGATATTGATCTGGACCTGAAATCATCAACAAGCACACAGAACATTCAAAGGTTAGTTACAAGGGATTTTGTGCGTAAAGATTACATTGGAAACCTTATGTGCTTAGAACTCACAAACAACGGCGAGAGACTTGTCAACAGGTTGGAGATGGTAATCCGATGAATTCTGTCTATTGTTTGTNAATTANTGGACCTAGGCTTGGACCTAGAATCCGTTACGACTNAGCAAGGACGCAGCCGTAAACCTGAGCCCGCACAAGGTTTCTCATCGTTCTCAACAAGAGAAACGATTCATCTCTGGAATCTTGAAAAACAGGCAAAACCTAGTAGACCACTGATAGCAAGACATCTCAGTCATGCTTTGGACCTAGAAGCGGGCCTAGCCAACAATTCAAGATTTATCCACCGTACAACATGACTCGGTATCTAAAGGAGAGACACGGACGCAGCGGCTACTACTTCCAGAGAGCCATCCCAGAAGCTCTACAAGGACGCCTAGGGCGTGTGTGGACAGCCAAGGCAGGGAACACAAAAGAAGAGGCTTCTAGAGAGCTTCTGAGGCTGCTATCGCTGACGGACAAGATCATCAGNATCTGCCGACACGAACCATCAGCAGTGATACGACTGCAAGACGTAGTCAACATNAACGACGTTCATGTGAGTGATCTAGGTGACAACGACATCATCGACACATTAGACGTTATTGATGAACGTTTCATTCACACAACAGATGATCAAACTGTTGAGAATGACTTTAACAGTGTCATTGAGCGGATAACACTTAAAGCTGATGTATCTGCCTCTACGATAAGGGGATGGANAAGTGAAATTAAGCTATTNAGTGAACAAACAGGATGCAAATCTTTTGACAGTGTTACTCATGAAATAGTCGAAAAGTACATCGAGCATCTAGTGTCAACCGGTAGTAAACACAAGTCATTCAAAACAAAGTACAACCGCTTAAAAACAATCAACAAGTATGCAGAAGCCTACAAGATTACAGATGAGGTGTATTTTGACAGCAAGAAAGTTATGGGTGTCAGGATCAAAGAAGGCCCTAGAGGTGTCATTAAAACAGAAAAATGTCATGACATAAAAGCAGCTGATGAATACTTTGTACTGGAAAAACTAGGCAAAATCAATAGGTATTTTGATACATATATTAATACTCACTGGTGCATGAGATGGACAATCGCACACATAGGAGAGATTGAAGGTTTAGTCTGGGAAGATATAGATCTTAACAATCGTACTTTATCGATTCAAGCTAATGAATTAAGGGAACTTAAGACGTCACAGCGCGGTCGAATCTTGCCAATTATTGATCCACTTTATGATTTACTACTAAACATGCACAACAATTCAACAACAAAGACGGGATCAATCTTTAACAAAAAACCTACGTTAGATTGGGGAAGTAGCATCAGACATCATTATAGGCCTCTTAATCTCACACCTAAATCGTGTCGAGATTATGGAAGTGGTCTCATACAAAATAAGTATGGCGACCAGGATCGTCGAGTCAAACTAATTCATGGACACGGTAAATCGGATGGTACAAGTACAGCTGACTACGGAGACATCAANCCAGAAACGTTACTTCCAATGATGGAGTTACTCATGTAAACCGTTACGACATCGCAAGGACGCAGGCTCACATAGGTGGGCCTTTTTTAATGCCATTTATTATTACTAATACCATGAAATACTTTAAGCTTATTTGTATCGAAGGTGAAATTATTATCATTGCTGATGATGCAATGGAAGCAGGCTACATAGGCATGGAAATTAGCAATCAAATGAATTACACACTTATGGATGTTGAGCCAGTCAAAATGTCAGCAAAAGATTACTATCCAAACAAATTGGATGTACTCATGGACATAGACAGTGAAATGTTTGAAGATCTGCCATTTGACGAATTTTACGAATGGCGCGTTTGTTCCCACGAATTAGTCCCNGGCATCCACTCAGTGATCCGTGTGACAAATAAAACAACAGGAAAAATCAGAGAACACGCATACAAAAGTCGTGGACATGCGGTACGAAAGGTTAAATCATTGATGAAAAACCCTGATGTGACCTTTTCAGTTGCTACAGATGCTGGCGTTGTTGGCTATCCATGAGAAGTTTTATGAAGGTAATAATGAAGGAAAAGCGTTATGTGCTGGTCAACTTGCAACACAAGGACTAAGTTCTGAACGTACACACGACACGTGAGTACATACACATGGGGGACCAGATGGACGACACAACAAGTTTGGTTGAGCAATACATCGACTATCTCTGTAAGGAGGCAGAAGATGTAGATGTAAACCACGAACGGTATCTTTGGGAGCTAGTAAAACTCGAAGCTAAATTCTACGGCAACTGATTACTCTTTTTACCTGTAATGAAAACTGAACAAGATGTACTCGAATATTTCGAGTTAGCTTTACATGCTTGTGTGGGTCATCCACATGAACATGAATTAGTTGAATTGTTAGTGAGTCAGGTCAGCGACGAGTACAACCTTATCCTTAACTCTAATGCCTACACCAGCAGAAATTGAGCGCCAGGTACAACTTGAAACAAAACAAGTAGAATTAGGAGTGCACAAACTGCACAAACAAACTCGTAAACTTGAAGAACAAGCTTATGCAAGCGCCAGTATTTACGGTAATTCTATTGTTAGTGATCTTCTGCCTGCTTTGGTGGAACATCTTGAACAAACTGAACATCGTATAAAAACAAGAAACAATGGCCCAATGTATGCAGAAATTAAAACATTTCTGGAATGCATTGAAAAAGAAGAAGCTTGTCTTATTGCACTGAAAGTGTTTATAGACAAAGTATTCTCAAGAAAGAAGAATGAAAATACTGTTGTCAACGTATCTCAATGCATTGGGCAAGCAATTGAATGTGAATGTCAGATGAGATTTTACGAAAAAACTTATCCGATGTTGTTGAAATCAATTGTGGACAAATATTGGCATGATGCAATGGGAACGCATCAAAAAACCGTTACAACACGTACACTGTGGAACCGTGTCGATGATGTTGAACCGTGGAAAGCGTGGCCTAAAACAACAAAAATTAAGATAGGTCAATGGTATGTAGATGCCATTTGTCAAATCACTAATTGGTTTAAAATCAAACATTTACACAAAGGACATAACATTTTTGATCCATCAGAGACATTCTATAAATACCAAGAAAAGATATTTGAATTGGCAGAGCTATTCTGTCCGCTCAAATTGCCAATGGTTTCCGAACCAAACAACTGGTCAATAGATGGTCAGGATGGTGGGTACTACACCAACAGGCTTGTAAAAAACTGTGATTTTATAAGGAGAGATAGCAAGGGCGGAACAAGACGGGGACAAACACCTGTGGAATTTCTAAACAAGATTCAACAGACCTCGTTCAAGATCAACCAGTTTGTAGCTGATGTATCCGACACGTTATGGGAACAAGGAATTGAAATCGGTAAATTCAAACCGATAAAACCTGCTCCAGTTGTATCCAAACCCGCAGACATTGCCACCAATGCTGAATCAAGAAAAAACTATTGTCGTACAAGAGCTGAAATTGAGAATGAGCATAGAACTTACCTAAAGAAAACAGTAAGAACACGCATCACACTTGAAACACTAAAGATGTTTCGTGATGAAGAGAAGTTTTACCATGCATATAGTTTTGACTATCGAGGTAGATGCTATCCAATAGCAACTTTTCTATCACCACAAGCTGACGACTTTGGTAAATCACTTCTTCAGTTTTATGAGGGCAGTTTTGTCACTCCAGAAGCAGAAGAATGGTTGGCGTTTCAAGTAGCAACATGCTATGGGAACGGACTTGATAAATGTACAATGCAAGAAAGGAATCAATGGGCAAAGGATAATGAGTCTTTAATTCATGCTATTGCAACTGATCCGATTGGACGTATGTCTGATTGGGAAGTAGCTGATGAGCCATTCCAATTCTTATCAGCATGTGAGGAATACAATGCTTGTGTTATTGAATGCACAAGACAATTCACACATGGTTTAGTTGCGGTAGATGCAAGTTGCAGTGGGATTCAAGTATTAGCGGGCCTCGCCAGAGATGAAAGTGCCGCAAAACTTGTCAACGTAACACCATCAGACACAGTTCAAGACGCATATGCTGTCATTGCAGAGACATCTAAGCCACACATTCCAATTGAATTACATCATGTATGGAACAGAAAAGCAGTAAAAAGATGTGTCATGACACTGCCGTACAATTCAAAACCACATAGCAATAGAGTTTACATAAGAGAAGCGTTAAGGGAACACGGCATTGAGATAGAACCGAAAGTTCTAACTGAGGTTGTGAACGCTGTTAGAGATGCAATGTATGAAAAAGTTCCTGGTCCAATGGCAGTAATGGCATGGATCGAAAAGGAAGTTAGTAATGCATTCAAGCGTGGTGTAAAAGAACTTGAATGGGTAACACCATCAGGTTTTATAGTTAAACAAAAACTAAACAAGTACACAACTAAAACTGTTAAAACTAAACTGTATGGCAAACGTGTTGAAATTGAAGTTGGTGAAGAAGGTGATGAACCTGACATAAGACACCACAAAAATGCAACAAGCCCTAATCTTATCCACAGCCTCGATGCGTCACTTTTACATTTAACAGCTCTAAAATTCGATGCACCAATTGCACTCATACACGATTCAGTGTTATGTCGTGCAACAGATATGTCCAGTCTCAACACGATGATTCGTGAAACTTACAGACACCTGTTCGCTGAAAATGATTTCCTAACGGAATTCGCCAAGCAAATTGGGGCTGAGACAGAACCACCAATAATTGGTGATTTAGATCCAAAAACAGTTACAAACTCCACTTATTTCTTTTGTTAATATGGCTAACAACACTTACGTTACGACCAATCCAGTCATCCTTGATGGCTATCAATCAATCTTTGAGCCTAACAAGTTCAATAAGCATTCAATGCAGATTGTCATGGATGGTGAGCACATCGATGCACTTACTGATGAACGACCTGAAATGCTTAATTGGGCTAAGAGTAAGGCTAAAACAAAGCGTGTCAACGTCCGCCTAGAGCCATGGGAAGAGGTTGCTGAAGGTAAGTTCAAAGTAAAATTCAGTTGGAATCCAGATGTAAAGGTTCCAATTGTTGACTCAAAGGGCGCACCGATCACAGGCAATCTTCCTCTTTACAGTGGGTCTACATGCAAGATTGCATTCCAACAGAAACCATATGCTTTGCCAGACAGTGTAGGCACGGCGTTGAGGATTAAAGCAATTCAAATCATCAGTGTTGCAGCTGGTGGATTGTCAGATGCAGGAAACCTGGATGAAGAATCTGCAGCGGCATTGTTTGGTGCAACTGAAGGTTTCAGTGTCGATGATCCAAACGTTAAATACGTTGAATCAAATGAGCCTAGTGATGGGGCAGAGGATTTCTGATGGGATACCGCTCCGGCCTGGAGGAGCGAGTTGCTGAGACATTAGACACAATTGGCGTCATTTATGAATACGAGTCAACCCGCGTTCCTTACACATTGCAATGTCAGTATTCACCCGACTTTGTACTAGCCAATGGCATCTACCTCGAAGCCAAAGGTTATTTCAGTTCAAAAGATCGCCGCAAGATGCTTGCTGTGATTAAAGACAACCCTGATCTAGACATTCGCATGGTGTTTCAAAAGCCATACCAAAAGTTATACAAAGGTTCTAAATCTACGTATGCCTCATGGTGTGAAAAACACAAGATTCAATACTGTTCTTACTATGACATCCCTGTTGAATGGCTGACATAGAAAGTGAGTTTGTAAGACACCTACCTTGTGAACATTGTGGATCATCTGATGCGAACTCATTGTATTCAGATGGTCATACACATTGCTTTGCTTGTAACCACCACACCCGATCGTCTGATGATGAGCCAATGACCAGCTTTACAAACGTACAGCTACAAGGTGTCGCAACATCACTTCCAAAGAGGAACATCTCACAACAAATATGTGAATTGTACAAGATCTATTTGGATGGTGAGAGCCTGCGCTTTCATTACTTTGATGAAGGTGGTCGGGTCATAGGTGTAAAAACCAAAACAAAAGACAAACAATTCCGTTATGAAGGTGCAACCGATGGCCGATTCTTTGGACAAAACCTATATCCCAGTCACGGGAAAACAATTGTCATTTTCGAGGGTGAACTCGACGCAGCGTCTGGTTCGGAGGCGATGCCAAAATGGCCCATCGTCTCACTACCTAGTGGAGCGGCCGCCGCTAAACGATCCATCCAGCGAAACCTAGAGTTTCTACAAGGCTACGAAAAGATCGTCTTATTTTTTGATAACGACGATGCTGGTCAGCAAGCCTTACAAGATGCTGCATCAGTGCTTCCACCAGGTAAAACATTTGTAGCTCATCTTCCGACCTACAAAGATGCCTCAGAGGCGTTGCAAGATAATGACTTTGAGTCAGTAAGACAAGCGATATACAAAGCAAATCCTTATCAACCTGATGGCATCGTTGATGCAAAAACTCTCTATGAAAGTGTCACCAATCACACCGAAAATTGTCTCCACGAATACCCATTCAAAGGATTGCAAGACAAAACTCACGGGATCAAACTGGGAACCCTTACTACGGTTGTTGCAGGCACTGGGATCGGAAAGTCATCCTTCTGTCGTCAATTGTGTGCTCACCTTCTCAACAAAGGAGAGCGGTGCGGTTACTTGGGACTTGAAGAAAGTGTCAGACAAACAACTCTTGGACTGATGTCTGTTGATCAAGAGAAAGCATTTCACATTGGCACACACGATAGAAAAGAACTTGCAAAAGCTTTTGACGATTCTATTGGCCGCTGGAATTTATTTCTCTATGACGGCTTTGGTAGTGTAGATCCTGATGTTATTTACAACAGGGTTGAATATCTAGCAACTGGTCTTGATTGCAGAGTGATCTTTGTTGATCATCTTTCCATCCTTATATCAGGTTTAGACGGCGATGAACGCCGGATGATTGACAAAACAATGACCCGGCTACGGTCACTGGTCGAAAGAACACAAGTAGCGATGTTCCTTGTATCACATTTAAGACGAACACAAACAGATCAAAACCATGAAGAAGGAGCCAAAGTCAACATTGGACAATTGCGTGGAAGCGCAGCGATTGCTCAACTCTCAGATATGGTCATCGCCCTTGAACGAAATCAACAGAGCGACTCTGCTGGAAATGCTACGACTCTGCGAGTCCTTAAAAATCGTTATTCAGGGGAGACTGGCACAGTTGGAACGCTCGAATATGACCTGAACAAATGTAAATTCTATGAAACAAACGCATCAGATTACTTCTCTAAAGAAACCGAATCCCCCGACTTCTGACGCTATCAAACGTGCACAGTTTGTCGATAAAACTTACCAATGGGCAGGTAGTGAACTTAATCTTCGATCTAGAAACTGACGGTCTCCTACAAGACTTCACCAAGATCCATTGCTTATGTATTCATGACTTAGATGCTGACAAGTCTTACACGTTTAATGACCAGGGTAATCAAGAACCAATTGTCAGGGGCATTGAGATGCTCGCCGATGCTGACTCTATCATCGGCCACAATGTTATTCATTTTGATATACCAATTATCAAAAGGATTTATCCCTGGTTCACTTCTAAATACGTGGTCGATACTCTGCTTTGCAGCAGGTTGTATCACCCAAACATTCTGGACATCGACAAAAACAGACGTTGGAAGTTGATGCCTATTAATCTTTGGGGGCGTCACAGTCTTGAGTCCTACGGTTACAGGTTAGGTGTTTACAAAGGGAGCTTTGGTAAAGACACTGACTGGAAACAATGGAGTCAGGAAATGGAAGATTACTGCCAACAAGACATCATAGTAACCACCAAACTATGGAATCACTTCGAGACAAAATTCCTCCGTTCATAGAAATGGAGCACCAGGCTGCACAAATTCTACAAATACAAGAGGAACATGGATGGCAATTTGATGAAGCAGCTGCATGGGAACTTGCATCTTCTCTCGAAGAAGAACTTCGACAACTTAGTAGAGTACTTCAACAGCGGCACCCTTACGTACCAACAAGTACTTTCACTCCAAGCAGAAATGATAGCTCACGAGGCTACATTAAAGGGTGCAAATTCACAAGAATCACCTCACTGAATATCACCTCAAGAGATCACATAGCATGGACATTAAAAGAACACTACGACTGGATACCGGAGAAACTGTCTACGAAAACACAGAAACCCGTAATCGACGAGGTTGTTCTTGCGTCCCTGTCTATTCCGATAGCTGCGGAGTTTGCGCGGGCACTGACGATCAAGAAGACTCTTGGAATGATGTCGCACGGCGTGAACGCTTGGCTGAAGCTATGTACGACATCTAGTCGTATTCACCACCACTGTTCAACTGCTACTAACACATTTAGATGTGCACATAGAAAACCTAATCTCGGCCAGGTTCCGAGTGATCCAAAGTATCGAAAACTATTTATCGCGAGCCCCGGTTTCGTTATTACTGGTGCTGACCTTTCAGGTATTGAACTTCGTTGCCTTGCTCATTACCTAGCGCGTTACGACGATGGCTCGTATGCAAAGACACTTTTAAACGATGACATTCACCAAGTTAATGC
>NYUL01000023.1 GCA_002684055.1 Gammaproteobacteria bacterium | reverse complement strand
TCTATTACTTTTGTATCTTCAAGAATGGTAGCTCCCATTTTTTTGGAATCACCTATATTCATCTCAACTAATTTTTTATCATCAACTTGAACATCATAATATTGAAAACCATCTACAAATTTTGATTGTAAAATATTTTTATACTTCTTATTAAAATTAATTTTTGATGATTTTGGTATCTTTGTTTTTCCTCCAAGATTGTCATATAAAAACAAACCTAATCTTATCAATAATTTAGATCTAAGTTTTTTAGAGTGAGGAATCACAAATGGTAAAGGTTTTGTGATCTTGGGTGCAATTCGTGATATTACTTCTCTTTCTCTTAAAGACTCTGCTACAAGTTTAAACTCATAATTTTCCAGATAACGAAGTCCACCATGAATTAGCTTGGATGACCATGAAGATGTAGCAGAACCTACTTTTCCTTTTTCTGCAAGATAAACCTTTAGGCCTCGACCACTAGCATCCCTTGCTATTCCAGCCCCGTTTATACCTCCTCCTATAATAAAAATATCATAAATATCTGTCATATTTTAAGAATTTGGAGGAGAGATAATTAATTCAACATTATTTTTTTTGCATACACTTACTATCTCTTTGCTAGGTTTTTTATCTGTAACGAAGGTATCGACATCTTTTAGATGTGCTGTAACATATGGGGCTTTTCTCTCAAACTTATTTGCATCTGCAATTAATATAATTTTTCTACTCTGCTGATATATTGTTTTTGTTACCATTAACTCGTCATGATCAAAATCTAGTAACGTCCCCTCTTTATCAATTGCTGATACACCAACTATAGCATAATCTATTTTGAAATTTTTTATAAAATCTGATGCAACAGATCCTATTATTGCATTATCAGCAGTTCTTAATTTTCCTCCAGCCACCCAAACTTCACAATTTGGAGAGTGAGCTACTATATTCACAATATTTATATTGTTGGTTATTATTTTTAACCCTTTCCTAGTGCTTACTAGGGTTTTAGCTACTTGCTCAGTTGTGGTACCTATGTTTAAAACTACAGAAGAATTATCGCTGATAATATCGCAAACTCTCTCAGCAATTGCAATTTTTTCTTTTTCAGCAATTGCTTGTCTTGAAAAGTGATTTACATTGCTAATTCCTGATTGAAAAAATGCACCTCCATGAGTTCTAGATAAATAGAAATTATCAGATAAGAATGCCAGATCCCTTCTAATTGTTTGATGTGTAACTTGAAATTTTTCTGATAAATTTTCAACTGTCACAAAGCCACTTTCTCTTGCGCAATCAATAATGTCTTGTTGTCTTTTATTAACTGGAAGTAATGATTTTTGTTGCATAATTTAAATAGTTAACAGGTAATCCGTTAAAGTATTATATATTTGGGTATTATTAATTTTCAAATTATCATTCTTAGAATTTTGATACTCTCCAGTACAAACAAGTACTGTTTCTGCACCAATCTTTTTTCCAAGTTCAATATCAGTATGAATCCTGTCCCCAACAACAATTTTATTATGATCTTTATCAACAATTTTATTTATGTAATCAGTCATTAGATCACTTGGTTTGCCAAAATTATTTATTGATTTTTTTCCTGTAGTTTTTTCAATTAACATACCTATTGCCCCACAATCTGGCATGTTACCTTTAAGAGTTGGGCAAAAGATATCAATGTGAGTTAAATAATAAGGAACCCCATTATTGATTAGTTCACAAGCTGTTTCAAGTTTTTGATAAGTAAGCTCTTTATCAAAAGCAACAATAATTAACTCTGGATTTTTTGAAGAATTAGCGACACCAGTTTTTTCTTTTAGCTCATCAATTAATTCTTGAACACCTAATATATAAACACATTTAATATTATTTTTTTTTATCCAATCAATCATAACATGTATCGGAGAAATAATTGAATTTGTTGATACTGGTAAATTTAAATTATTTAATTTTCTAATATAATGTTTAGTGTTTTTACTTGTATTGTTAGTTAAATAATAAATTGATTTACCTTTTTTTGCCAATCTTCTAATTTCAATATCAGATTTGTTAATAATTTTATTATCGACATAAACTGTTCCATCTAAATCTAATATAATGTTATCAATATCTTTCACTGTTATTTTATTCCAGCAGTCATAAAACTAGCTATGAATTGTCTTTGGAATATAAGAAAGGCAATAAATAAAGGGGCTGTTGTCATAAGTGTACCTGCGCTAATAGTGGCCCATTCTACCCCGGCCTCAGACATAGAAAAAATACTGAGACCTACTGTCAAAGGTCGTGTCTCAACTGAGTTAGTAATAATTAAAGGCCATAGAAAATTATTCCAATGAAAACTTATTGATACCAACCCATAAGCTACAAACGTTGGCATTGATAAAGGAACATATACATTCCAAATAATTCTTAAAACCCCCGCTCCGTCTATTCGAGCTGCATCATCTAATTCTTTTGGAATAGATTTAAAAGTTTGACGTAATAAAAATATGCCAAATCCTGAAGCCATATATGGCAGGCCAATGGCAAGTATCGTGTCCATTAGACCTAAAAATCTTATAGTTTTGTAATTTTCAACNATTAGAATATCAGGCATAATTAACAGTTGTAAAAGAACCATAGCAAATAAAATATTTTTAAAAGGAAATTCAAAACGAGCAAAAGCAAAAGCCACAAACGTACAAAGTATAAATTGTGATATTACAATCATAGTAGTCATCATTACTGTGTTGACTAAATATCTTGCAAATGGAGCTTGTGACCAAGCATTTGTAAAATTATAAGTTGTTAATGGAGCAAATATATCAAAATTTGCTTCATATTCTATCGGNTGGATGGCTGCCCATATNGCATACAATAAAGGCATAACCCATAATAATGCTAATAGCCAAGCACCGAGTACATTTAATCTTTCACTTAAAAAATTAGCAATAATTTTCATTGATAATGGACCTTTTTATCTAAAACAAAAAACTGACCTATTGCGATTAAGCAAAGTAACAAAATTAAAACAACACTTAATGTCGTAGCATAAGCAGTGTCCCAAAAAACAAATGCGGACTCATAAATATAATAAAGCAAAAGTGTACTCGCATAATCTGGACCNCCTTGTGTCATAACTACAATGTGATCAATTTGNCTAAAAGAGTTTATTACAGCGTTAACNGATACAAATAAAGTTGTAGGTGTAAGNAGTGGAAAGGTAATTCTCCAAAAAATATACCATTTATTTGCTCCCTCAATCATAGCAGCCTCTTTTAAATCTGGAGGTATTGCTTGCAATCCTGCAAGATAAAAAATCATATAAAAACCAGCTTCTTTCCAAATACCAACTGCCATCACTCCAAAAAGTGAAGATTCTTGAGAGCCGAGAATATTCAAACTAGAAAAACCTAAAGAGGTTACTATTTGATCGATTAAACCAAATCCGGGAGCGTAAAAAAACAACCAGATATTTCCTACAGCTATTAAAGGAAGTACAGTTGGTAAGAAGTATGAAAATCTTAGAAAAGGTCTTCCAATTATTTTACTATTTACCCATAGTGCCATTCCAAGAGATAAAAGTATTGAGGTAGGAATAACTCCTAANGCATATATAATGTTATTTGAAAATACTTTCCAGAATGTAGCGTCAAGCCAAAGAGTCTCATAATTTTCTAAACCTACAAACTTACTTGCCCTCCTACCTTTAGCGGTAGAATAAAAACTATTCATAAGCGTTTTGACCGCTGGAATATGTGTAAAACTAATTAATAATACAAATCCTGGGACAAGAAGATAAAAAACACTAAGAAGATTATTTTTTTTATTCATAATAATTNAAAATTAAAAAGCAGCACTTATAAAAAGTGCTGCTTAACAAAAGCTATCTGTANTCTTTTAATATTTTATCAATATCTATTTGNGCTTGCTTCATAGCATCAGCTGGAGAAATTGATCCACTCATTACATTTTCAAGAGCAGTATTAAAAATTTTAACAGTTTTTGGATTTTCGTAAGTAGAAAATTCTGCATCAGCATAAGCTAGTTGCTCTTTTGCAACTAAAGCTGGAGGAAAATCTGCTACATAATCTTTCATAGCTTGNGTTTCCCAAGCATCTGGTCTAGGTGCCACATATCCTGTAGCCATAGTCCATACACCTGCTTGATCAGGAGCAGTCATCCATTTTACAAAATCTTTTGTTGCTTCAAGTTCATCAGCNGGAGTTCCTTTGAAGATGTAGAAATTTCCTCCACCTGTTGGNGCTCCAAAACTTTTACCAGCTGGTAACATAGCTACACCAAAATCAAATGGAGCATTTTTTCTTACATTNGTAAGATTACCAGTTGTNGTCCACATCATAGCAGTTTGACCTTCAAAAAATGCTTTAGGAGTTGCACCCCATTCAAGCGTTCCTGGTCTCATAACTTTGTGTTTTTCACTTAAATCAACTAAGTACTGAACAGCTTCNATTACTTCAGGAGTATCTAANAATGTTTCAGTTCCAAGACCATTAGTCATTTGGCCACCNTTTTGATANATCAANCCAGATGTTAACCAAGATGGAAANCCTTTTGTTGGAATTCTAATTCCATATCTTTCAATATTTCCATCAGATCCTTTTTTGGTAAGTTTCTTTGCATACTCAAGTTGCTCAGCCCANTTTTGTGGAGGTCTTTCTGGATCAAGNCCAGCCTCTCTAAATGCATCCTTATTATAATACAGAACTGGAGTAGATCTTTGGAATGGAATTCCNTAAGTTACACCATCGATTTGACTATTTTTCATGAATGCAGGGTAAAAACCACCAATCCAGTTTTCTTTTTCTTCAGCTGTAAGGATATCATCCCAAGGCATCACAAGGTCTTCATCGTAAAATTTAAAGATATCAATAGCAATCAAAACAGCCATTGGAGGTGGGTTTCCACCTTTAGCAGCTGTAATAGCCTTTGTAGTAGCATCAGTGTAAGATCCAGCATAAATTGGCTTAAGAGTTACACCTGGGTTTAATTCCATATACTTATTTGATAACTCCTCTACAGTTGTAGCTGCAGCTCCACCAACTGCTACTGGAAAATAAAATTCCAACTCTACTGCTTTTGCAGAACTAGAAAGAGAAATTGTTAATGCAAATAAAGATATGATTTTTAAAAAACTTTTAATCATCGTTTACCTCCCTATTTCAATAAACTAAAATGTTAAATAAATTTTAGCGAAATACAAAATAAATTAACAAAACAGTTTAATAGTAATTGAAATAACAATATTAAAAGATGTTTAACAATAGAAAAACGAAAAAAAAACAACATTTATTGTTAATAAACGAAAATATTCGAATTTACTTGTTTGTTAACAATTTTATGAAATATAGTGAATTATGAAAATCGGTTTCACATTAAAGCCCAATAATGGAAATATATTAGATTTTGAAAAACAATTAAGCCATCTTGAAGAAATTGAAGCAGGCTCTGCAGAAATTCCACTTTATGAACTTGATGTTATAAGTGGAAAAAAAATTATTAAAGATGAATTGAATTTACTTAATAAAACTATTCAAAACAGCAATCTACAATTTTCAATACATGGCTCTATGTCAGTTAACCTTCTAGATGAAGAATACTTAAGTGATCATTTAGAGGTTTTGAGAAAAGAAATTGAAGTTTGCTCTGCTTTAAATGTAAATATACTCGTTACTCACTTCGGCCACACTCCTGTTGAGGTTTCAAAAAATCATCAAAAATATAAGGACCTTATAAATATACAGAATGAAGAATATTTTAAGATAGCTGAAGTAGCAAAACAGAATGGGGTAAAGTTATGTATAGAAAATATATTTCCTTATACAAATCTTCATTTTACAGCCTTACCAAGTGAGGTCTCCAAAAATATTAGTGAAATCAATCATCCAAATGCAAGAACAACTATAGATTTTAGTCACGCATATATAAATTGTAATTTGAGAAAAAAAGATTTAATTTCTGAATTAGAAACTATGGTTCCTTTTACTGAACATCTGCATATTCACGATTCTTTTGGAAAATTTAAAACAATGGATACATATATTTTTCCAGAAGACATTACTTATGGTCAAGGAGACATACATCTACCACTGGGATGGGGAGATATTCCATTTGAAACAATATTCTCTACTTTAAATATAAAAAAGGATATTTTTTTTAATTTTGAATTAACTCATAGATATAAAAAATATTATTCTCAAAATATTAAGAAAGCTAAAAAACTTATTGCATTAATACAATAATGAAAAAAAAATTTATTATTGGACAAATTAGTGACACGCATTTTGTAAATAAAAATGAAAAACTATTTGATAAGTTTGATACCTATACAAGGTTTGTGAAAACTATTGAAACCTGCAATGAATTATTAGAAATTCCTGATTTTTATATTATTTCTGGTGATTTAATTCATGATAATGAAAGTTTTTACAAAGAATTTTTCAAACTATGTAATAATTTAAAAAGACCAGTTTACGCTATGATGGGTAATCACGACAAAAGAAATGCTCTCAAAAAATATGTTAAAAGTGATTTAATTGATTCACATGGTTATATAAATTATACCATAAGCAATTATCCACTTGAGATTATTTGTTTGGATACTGCGATAGAGAATAATATTGAAGGGACTATTTTTGAAACATCCATAAAATGGTTAGAAGAAAAATTAGCTAAAAGTCGAAATAAACCAGTTATTATTTTTATGCATCACCCACCTATTGAAATTGGTAGTGTGTTATTCGATCATATAAATTGCAATAATGGAGATGAATTCATAAAATTGATATCAAAGTATCAAAATGTGAAGGAAGTTATCTTTGGTCACGTTCACTGTTTTTTTGATAAAATAATTAATGGAATTAAATTTTCTAGCTGCCCAAGTGCCTCTATTCAATATCCAATAGATGCTAAATCTGATAAAAATATTCAGCTCGATACTAATGGTTATGTTAAAATTATAGACTATGATCAGGGCGAAATTTCAACAAAGCATGTAAACATAAATAATTAAATTTTAATCTTGATTTTTTTAACTAAACTAGAAACTTATCTATTTCTAATTCAATTCTATTTGGATCTACCAAATGAATAGTTTTTAAATTCAAATTTTTTGCTGCCTCAATATTTTCTAACTTATCATCAATAAAAATTGTCTCCTGCGGGATAAGATTGAATCGATTAATTGCCAACTCATAAATTGCTGCATCAGGTTTCATCAATTTATCTTCACCTGAAATAAGTAACCCATCAAATAATTGAAGAAAAGGGTAGTCGTCTGTCATGCCAACAAAAGTTTCTGCAGACCAGTTAGATAAAACGTAACATTCATAATTTTGTTCTTTTAGTTTGTCTAAAACCTTTATTGATGAAGTAAAAGTCCCTTTAATCATTCTGCGGTGATTACTATAATACATTTTGATCTCTTCTTCGTACTGAGGAAATTTAGGTATTAATACTGACTCAGCTTCTTTGATAGTCCTTCCCGCATCCTGCTGAATATTCCACTCATCGTTGCAAACTTCAGTTAAAAAATATTTTCTTTCATCATCTTTCTCAAATATATCCTTAAAAAAGTAATTAGGATCCCAATCAAAAAATACACCACCTAAATCAAAAAGAAATTTCATATAAATTATTTTGTTGTATAAATTAATAATTACTAAAATTCATTAAATTTATGCAAATTCAAATTAATACGTTAATTCAGGAAAAATTTAAAAATCTAACAAATAAAACTTTTTCAAAAAAATATATTAATCAATACATAGTTCCAATAATCAAAAATATAAATGATTCAAAAAATGATAAGTTTATCATTGCTGGATCTCAGGGCTCTGGCAAATCTACTTTAACAGCAGTATTAAAATTAGTTTTAGAGAAATTTTATAAAAAGAAGGTTATGCTTCTTAGTATTGATGATTATTATTTAAGTAAGAATAAACGACTAAAATTATCAAAAAAAATCCATCCTCTCTTGATTACTCGTGGGGTACCTGGAACACATAACATAGCAGCATTAAGAAAGGATATAATAAATTTTCAGAAAAAAAAATTTCCTATTGTTGCTCCTTTATTTAATAAATTAAAAGATGACATTAGTAGTAAAAAAAAGATTATCAAAAAAGCAGAAATATTATTGTTAGAAGGTTGGTGTTGTGGTTCTCCACCAATAAGTAGAGACTATCTTTTTAAAAATATTAATCGTTTAGAGTCTACCCTGGATAAAAATAAAGCATGGAGGCAATATTACAACTTTCAACTCCAGAAAGATTATAAAAAAGTTTTTTCTTTATTTGATCAACAAAT
>NYUL01000022.1 GCA_002684055.1 Gammaproteobacteria bacterium | reverse complement strand
TTATTCTATTTGGGCGTAATGTTTTGTTTATTTATCGCTCTTCCTAATGTCTTAAATTTCTTTCAAACAGTTGGTCCAAATATAGTCAAAGTAAGCACAGATATTTCTAACTTCATGAGTTTTGTTCTTTCAATGTCATTTGGGTTTGGTCTTGCATTTCAAATACCAATTATTGTTAATGCTCTTATAAGCCTTAAGATTGCGTCAAAACAATCAATTATAAAATACAGAGGTTTTGTTTTGGTTATGTGCTTTATCTTTGGCATGATTTTTACACCCCCAGACATTGTTTCACAATTTTTAATGGCAATACCGATGTATATACTTTTTGAAATAGGATTAATATTTAGCTATGAAAAAAAATCGAAATCCATTAGCTAAAGATCTGCGAACACAGAAATATAAACTAAAGATAGAGCCAAATAAAAAAAAATATACACGCAAAAATCAACCAAAACCAGAGTCTGCTACAACTGAAAAAAATTGACTTAACTCGCTGAAACTTCTATATTACATTTGTGTGACAGTAATGTGACATAAAAANTATCTTAATGGGGAGCTGAAAATGAAAAACTTATTAATNTTAATAGCTGAGTATTTGCAATAAAACANACCTACAACACTATAATACCTCTCAATTGATATGGCTTAGGTTNTATCAATTGATCTTTTTAAGTTTTGTTTCTATTAGTTCTTCAACTATACCTGGATCTGCAAGAGTAGTTATATCACCAAGATTGTCAGTATCGTTATTGGCTATTTTTCTTAAGATTCTTCTCATAATTTTGCCAGACCTGGTTTTTGGTAAGTCGCGAGTAAAATGTATCACTTCAGGTTTTGCAATCTTTCCTATTGATTTCGTGACTGCTTCAAGAATTTCATAGCGCAATGTATCGTTATTTACATCAGTATTTTTCAAAATAACAAATGCATAAATAGCTTGTCCTTTAATTTCATGTTCTATTCCCACTACTGCTGCTTCAGCAACATTTTCATGAGTAACTATTGCGCTTTCAACTTCTGCCGTGCCAATTCTATGCCCTGATACATTCAAAACATCATCCACTCTGCCTGTAACCCAATAGTAACCATCACTATCTCTTTTAGCCCCATCACCAGTAAAGTATTTATTATTGTATTGTGAAAAATAGGTGCTCACCATCCTGTCATGATTGCCATAAACTGTTCTTATTTGGCTTGGCCATGAATTACTAATACACAAGTTCCCTCTACCTTCTCCGATTATTTCTTTACCCTCTTTATCCACTAAAGTTGGCTTTACTCCAAAAAAAGGCAAAGTTGCAGATCCTGGTTTTTTAGGTGTTATTCCAGCTATAGGGCTTATCAAAACTGAACCTGTTTCTGTTTGCCACCATGTATCTATAACTTCACACCTTGACTTACCAACATTTGAAAAATACCACTCCCATACCTCAGGATTAATTGGTTCGCCTACTGTGCCAAGCACCCTTAAAGATTCAAGGCTGTAACCGTCTAAAAATTGGTCGCCTTTTGCAATTAAGGCTCTTATTGCTGTGGGTGCCGTATAGAAAATTGTTACTTTATGCTGATCACAAATTTCCCAAAACCTTGAAGGGTTTGGGTAAGTTGGGACGCCTTCAAACATTAACGTAGTGCCGCCATTCGATAATGGGCCATACAGAATGTATGTGTGCCCAGTAATCCACCCCACATCTGCTGTGCACCAGTAAACATCATTGCTTTGAAAACCAAAAATATATTTGAAGCTGAGGGTTGCCCCCAAAAGATATCCGCCAGTCGTATGCATAACTCCTTTTGGTTTGCCAGTTGAACCAGAAGTGTAAAGAATGAAGGATGGATCTTCAGAATTCATTTCTTCACAAGGACATTCATTGCTCATACCCTCAACTAAAGCCTGATAGCAAACATCAACGCCCTCATTCCAATTTATTTCAGTATTTGTATATTTAAAGACAATATTTTTTTTAACTTGAGGGCAAGCTTGTAGTGCTATATCGACATTTTCCTTTAAAGGTACATTCTTTCCCCCTCTTGTGCCTTCATCCGCAGTAATAACAAACTGACAGTCTGCATCTAAAATTCGAGAACTTATGGCTTCAGGTGAAAAGCCCCCAAAAACCACTGAGTGTATAGCCCCTATTCTCATACAAGCCAACATCGCATAAGCAGCTTGCGGTATCATGGGCATATAAATACAAACCCTGTCACCCTTTTTTACTCCAATAGACTTTAAACCATTTGCTAGCTTTGAAACTTCATTTAAAAGCTCTCTGTAAGTGATGTGTTTGTTGTTCTTTTTTTCATCGCCCTGCCAAATAATAGCTGTNTTATTNGGATTATTTTGCACATGCCTGTCAATACAGTTATGAGCAATATTCAGTTTTCCATCATCAAACCATCTNGGTTGCGTTAACTCGCCTGTATAACCATTTTTNGGCACCTTAAACCAATCTATTTCTTTTTTTGCATGCTCCAAAAAAAACTCNCTAGGATTNTGAACTGAGCTTTTATACATTGTGAGATAATCTTCATAATTATCTATGTGNGGGTTTTTAAAANCTTTTATNTCAAACTTCATTTGCTTGTATCGTCTCAATTAGCTCGTCTATTGAATGTGATACATAAACACTATCAGGCATTTTGCTAAGCATATTAAGCTCAATATTTTTTTCTATCCATTTCAACAGATCTGTCCAACAATCATTTTTATTATAAATGTAAATACTTTTACTTATTAGACCCAATGATAAGTGATTAAAGGCATCAAAAAATTCATCGGCTGTGCCAACACCACCAGGCATAATTACAATAAAATCTGACTGATCAATTAAGCTCTTTTTCCTTAGATAAAAGTTTTCTTCAATTTCTAGTTCATCAAGGTAGCTAGGGGTAACGCCGATATCATTGAACATTGGCAAAGTAATGCCTTTTATTTTCCCCTTACTTTTTGAAACTGCTTCTGAGATTTTGCCCATTAAGCCGCACTTACCGCCTCCATAAATAAGCTTAATATTTGCTTTAGCAAGAAACTCAGCAAAAATTTCTAAGTCAGAGTTTATTTCAAAGGTAGGTGTACGAGATGATAGAAAAATTCCAGCAGATTTCACTTAATTCTCTAAGTCTGCGCTCCATTGGCCCAGTGAAGCAAGCTTATTCATTTCTGCTCTGTGTGCAAAAGCTGCCTGTGCAGCAACTTTATTTTCTGCCTTACCCAACCAAGCATTTAGTGCTGATTGCTGAAGTGCTCTTCCGTATGAGAAGCTAAGCTTCCAAGGGAATCCGCCTATCTTATTCATCATATCAAGATGTTCTGTTGACTCAATTTCTGTTTGGCCGCCTGATAGAAATGCTACGCCCGGCAATTCATCTGGGACCGATTCTTTTAGACATCTAATTGTCATCTCTGCTACTTCTTTTACTGTTGCTTTGTGCTCTGAATCTAAGCCAGGAGTTACCATGTTTGGTTTTAAGATAGTTCCAGTTATATCAACATCATAGCTATTGAGGTAATCAAATAATGATTTTATTGATCTGCTTGTTGCATCGTAACAATCTTCAATTGAATGGCTTCCATTAATTAATATCTCTGGCTCTACTATTGGAACCATCCCATTCTTTTGTGCTATTTTTGCATATTGTGCCAATGCATCCATATTTGCATCAATACATTCTTGTGTAGGCATGCCATCACCTATGTTTATAACAGCTCTCCATTTTGTAAATTTTGCACCTAAATTTGCATATTCACTGCATCTCTCATCAAGATCATCTAACCCTTCAGTTAAGGTTTCTACTTCTGATTCTCTAAAGGGCTTTAAGCCTTTATCTACTTTTATGCCTGGTAAAGCGCCATTGGCTAAGATCAGCTCAACTAAAGTTGCGCCTGATGCAGATTTTTGCCTTATGGTTTCATCGAACAATATAACTCCGCCTATATTGTCTCGCATTCCATTTGATGTGAAGAGAAGCTCTCTATAGTCTCGTCTATTTTCTTCGCTACTTTCCACTGAGATTGTGTCGAACCTTTTTTTACAAGTTGGATTGCTTTCGTCTGCGGCTAATATGCCCTTACCTTCTGATACGATGTAGTTTGCTATGTCGGTTAGTTTTGTGAATTCCATAAGGGTGCTATTTTAACCTCAAAGCTTCTACAGATGGAAGTTTATGGCCAGATAAATACTCCAAAAAAGCTCCGCCTGCCGTCGACACATAGTGGAATTTATTTTTATGTGAAAACTTGCTTATTGCGAATATAGTTTCACCACCTCCAGCTATTACTTTTGCAGAAGTTTCTTCGAGACAGCTTATAAGTTGTTGTGTACCATTTGAAAATAGATCAATCTCGAACACCCCTAAAGGACCGTTCCACAGAACATAATCTATATTTCCTATAGAACTAATTTCATTGCTAAGCTCTATGTCTAAAATCATCTTATCTGCAGCAACATTATCAACCGAAACAAGTTGTGCTGAGTTTGCTTCAGGAGAATCAGCAACGTATACGTGTGTGGGCAATATAATTTTATTTGTAGCAAGTAATTTCTGTGAAACACTAAGCATATCGTCTTCCACTAATGAAGAACCAATATTTTTCCCAGCTGCTTTTAAGAATGTATTTGCTATGCCGCCCCCTACCAAAACTTTTGATGATCTTGTTAGCAGGTTTTGAATAACCTTTAATTTTGTTGAGACTTTAGATCCACCCACAACACTTAGTGCGTTTTTAGAGCTAACCAGCGCGGCATCTAGATTTTTAATTTCTTTAGAAAACAGTAACCCTGAACATGCTTTTTTGGACTTTATAATTGCTCCATATGTAGATGATGAAGACCTATGAGCTGTCGCAAATGCATCCATTACATAAACATCAAAAGATTCAGAGATTATGGATGTGAGCTCTTGATCATTACTTTTTTCGCCTTTAAAGAATCGTATATTCTCCATAATAGAAAGCGAGTCTGGAACTTCTGTAAAATTTTTAATTAGAGGGATGCTCACTTCAAGCTTATCTTCGAGCCATTTTTTTATAGGGTCTAAGGAATAATTTTTATCAAATTTACCTTCTTCAGGCCTACCCAAGTGGCTAATGATACAAAGTTTATTTGTTCTCTCCAGAATAAATTGAATTGTTGGGAGCGCTGCGGAAAGCCTCTCATCGTTGAGAATCTCACCATTTTTTATAGGAACATTGAGGTCAACTCTTAGACCTATTTTTTTTTCCGCAATATTCTCTTCTGCAAGATGTTTCATAGCATCTTTTTAATTTTTTCTGCTATTTTTTCCGGAGTAAAGCCAAAGTGTTCAAGCAAGTCATTCCCATTGCCAGACTCACCATAAGTTTCAATGCCTATGACGTGTTTAGTGTGCCTGTACCATGAGTTTGGGTGAGCACATTCTATTACAATATTAATTTTTGAATCATTAAAAACTTTCTTATANTGCTCTGGGTTTTCAATAAGCTTTTCTAAGCAGGGCACGCTTGCAATATNACAAATATANCCCTCATCACTAAGGATTTTTTGAGCTTCAATAGCAAGACTTACCTCNGAGCCTGTAGCTATCAAATTGATTTTTGCCTCTTCATNTTCCTGAACAAGNTAACCGCCCAAATCTATTTCTTTTCTGTCAGGAGCCATAAAATTTTTTAAATTTTGTCTTGAAAGAATAATTGCAGAAGGCCCATTAGTNTTTGCAATAGCATTTTTCCAGGCAATTGCAGTTTCAACCAAGGTAGAAGGTCGCCATGTTTTCATATTAGGAGTAGATCGTAAGGTCGCTAGATGTTCAATCGGCTGGTGTGTTGGGCCGTCTTCTCCTAATGCTATCGAGTCATGGGAAAATACGAATACCACTTTTATACCCATTAAGGCTGCCATTCGAACAGCATTTCTGCCGTAGTCCATAAACACTANGAACGTTCCAGCATAAGGAATTATCCCGCCATGTAGAGCCATGCCATTCATTACAGCATTCATGCCAAATTCTCTAACCCCATAATAAATGTAGTTTCCATCATCATTATTATTGAGATCAATAGATGCGCTCGAAATTGTATTATTTGAACCGCTTAAATCTGCTGAACCACCAATCAGTTCTGGCAAGTTTGACTGTAAGTACTCGAGTACAATCTGTGAGCTCTTCCTCGTGGCAAGATCATTATCATTCTTGGCCAATTCATCTATAAAAGCTTCAAAATCATTTATAAAATTATCCGGGATTGTCTTAGAAGCTAGTCTTTGCAACAACTCAAACTTATCTGGCTCTGCTTTTGAGAAATCTTGGCATAAACTATTCCAGCTTTCTTCTTTATCTTTTCCTTGTTTTACAGCATTCCATTTTTCGTAAATTTCATCATCAAGCTCAAAAGGTTCATATGGCCATTCTAGGTTTTTTCTCAATTCTAAAAGAACATCTCCTCCTAAAGGTGCACCATGCGATGATTCGCTGTCTTGTTTTTTGCCAGCCCCATAACCTATTGAGGTTTTACAAACTACCATCGTTGGCTTATCAGAGTTTTTTGCTTGCAATATAGCTTCGTTGATGGCTTGTCTATCATGTCCATCAACACCATCAATAATGTTCCATCCATAAGATTTACACCGTAAAGAAATATCATCTTGGTACCAAGAGTCAATTTTTCCGTCAATAGAGATGCCATTGCTGTCATAAAAACATATAAGTTTATTAAGCTTCATAACGCCCGCAAGTGACATTGCTTCATGAGAAATACCNTCCATTAGACAGCCATCGCCCAGAAAACAGTATGTTTTATGGTCTACAATTGTATGNTCTTCCGAGTTAATTTTTGAAGCTAATATTTTTTCTGCTANCGCCATTCCTACTGCGTTNGCAATACCCTGGCCTAATGGCCCAGTTGTAGTTTCTACGCCATCTGTGATACCAAACTCTGGGTGGCCTGGAGTCTTAGATTTCAGTTTTCTGAAGTCCTTAAGATCANCTATTGAAAGATCATAGCCAGAAAGATGTAAAAGGCTATAAATTANCATTGAACCATGCCCGTTCGATAAAACAAATCTATCTCTATTAAACCAGTGCGGNTTTTGTGGGGAATGGTTTAGATGGTCTCTCCAAAGAACTTCTGCTATATCGGCCATGCCAAGCGGCATCCCTGGATGNCCAGACTTAGCTCTCTCTACAGCATCAGCTGATAAGAATCTAAGAGCATTAACTAACTTATTAGTAATCAAAGTAGGGTATATGTTTAAGACAATTATATAATCCTTAATTGAGAATAGATCACATTATGAAAAGTAAGTACACAAAAATGCACTCGAATGGGAATGATTTTCTCATTACAGAAGATTCTAATCAGGTGGCCTACACAACGCAGCTAGCCGATAGGAAAAAAAGCATTGGTTTCGATCAGCTTCTACTCATAAAAAATAAACGTCCTTATAAAATTGCGGTTTTTAATTCAGATGGTTCTGAAGCAGAAAATTGTATTAATGGTTTAAGATGTATAGCCAATTTATATAATTTAAAAAACCAAATTATTTCAATCAAAAAAAATACTTTTATTGTTAATAAGACAACCACAGGCGCAACCGTCAAGGGCTCTTTACCTGAAAGCTGCATGCAGAGCGACTACCACGTAATTAATTTTGGCAATAATCATTTAGCAAGGGAGCTACCTGATATTGAATCAGTCAATTTGAGCGAACTTTATCAAGAATTAAAAGTATCTAGAAAATTTACACAAATAAAAAATTTCAATCTAAGCATCTATCAAGATTTTNAAGANCNTATTGGAATTAGAACATATGAAAATGGGGCTGGTGAAACANTATCTTGTGGTTCTGCAACAATATCAGTTGCTTATNTGATAGCTAAAGAAACAAATCAAAANAAAATATTATTTACTTCGAAAGGNGGNCCCACTAAAGTNTATATTGNTGAAGATGGTATTGCTTCTGAAGCAAGCACTGAAATAATTGAAGAAGGATTTCTTAATGGATGAACTGAAAAAAAGACTTAGAGAGTTTCTTAGNGTAAAGAATTATTCAGAGCACACCATTTCTAATTATGAGAGGGATATCAATAGNTTTTTAGCCTTTATAGATAAAAGCGNTNTGGACCCAGATGACCTTACTGGCCCAATCATTACANAATGGATTATNTCNTTAAGAAAAGATGGNCTTGGGAATAGGTCTATACAGAGNAACATCTCTTCTTTAAAAAATTTTTATAAATTCNTGTTCANAAGCGGCNTGGTTGANACAAACTTCTTCGAGTCTNTTCAGTCTCCAAAAATTGGAGAAACANTGCCCAAAGCACTNACNCCAGAAGATGTTGAAATATTGCTTTCTTTTAAGCCAAAGNCCCTNTCTGATATNAGAGATAANGCTTTTTTAGAGCTCCTATACTCCTCAGGGCTTAGNGTTTCAGAAGCAATTAACNTNNANATTNGNTCTTTTGAATCAGACTTTAGTTTNGTTAAGGTTTTNGGCAAAGGAAGNAAGGAAAGAATGNTGCCAGTAGGCAGNTTTGCAANAGANGCAATTTTATTTTGGNTNGAAAAGAGGTCTGAATTAAATAGCTCTTCTGATGCAGTTTTTCTCAATAAATATGGTAAGCGTATTTCAATTAGAGCNATGCAACAAAGAATTTATAAGATCTCAATAGCTCAAGGGCTTTCNCCANTNAGCCCACACATGCTCAGACATAGTTTTGCAACGCATATANTAGAATCNAGNGGTGANTTAAGGTCTATNCAGGAAATGCTTGGTCACAGCAGCTTGAGNACAACGCAGATATACACTAAATTAAACTTTCAACAATTAGCAAAAATTTACGATAAATCTCATCCACATGGCAAGAAAGAAAATAAAACTAATAACATTTGATTTAGATGATACGGTCTGGCCAAATAAGAAAGTTATCTTAGATGCTGAAAAAGCACTATGGAGCTTTCTGTTAGTAAAAGTACCACAGCTCAAAGAAAACTTTAATGAAAACACCATTAACCAAATCAGGGTAAAATTAGTTGAAAAAAACCCAAATTTAAAATTCGACCTTACAGAATTTAGAAAAGAAGTTGTTAGGGAGCTCCTTTTGTCTTTGGGTCTGGATGCAAATGAGGCTATTTACTATAGTAATGAAAGTTTCAATGAGTTCTTTAAAGTGAGAAATAAAGTACAACTCTATAAAGACGCAAAAATTATTTTAGAGAGACTNCATAGAAANGTGCTNNTAGGNTCNCTTTCGAATGGGAATGCAGATTTAGAGATAATAGGTATTGATGCTTTTTTTGATTTTGCAATTAATTCTAAAGATGTAACAAGCAACAAACCCTCTGCACCACACTTTCTCAAAGCACTCAAGAATGCGTCTTGTGAACCTGAGCAGGCCTTACATATAGGAGATTGCCCTGTGAATGATGTTGGTGGAGCTAGAAATTGCAACATAAATACCATATGGTTTAATTGTGAAAGGCATAAATGGGATGAGATTTTTCCCTGTGATCTTCAAGCTAAAAACTGGAAAGATCTTTATGAAATCATAGCTAAAAACTTTATTTTGGAGAGAGAAAATGTTTAATCCGTTCAGTATGGGCAAAGATATGAAAGGTATGGAAAAAATGGTAAAGCCTGCCTTAGAGAAATTTATGAGAGAGTCTGGTTTTGTTAAAAAAGAAGAGCTAGATAAAGCTTTGGATAGAATTGAAAATCTTGAAAGAAGGCTGAAAGAAGTAGAGAGAAGATAAACTAATCTATTACAGTAAGTGCATCGAGCATAAATTGCACAGATCTTTCTATTTCAGCTTCTGAACAATCCATACACATCCCTTTTGCAGGCATGGCATTGTATCCGTTATAAGCATTGCTTGTAAGCAGCTCCAAGCCCTTAGTNGTTCTTTCTTCCCATTGTGCAACATTTCCTAGCATTGGCGCACCGGCAAGACCAGCTGTATGACAAGCAGCACAACCTTGGTTATAGACTGCCTCAGCAGTTCTGCCTGCTGCCTCATCTGTGGTGGCATCAGCCATACCTGGCATTGAAACTACAGGGACATTTTTTAGTAGTCCTAGTCTTTTTCTTACCTCATCTTCATAAGAATCTGACATTACTAAAAGTGATAGTAGGGCTATTGATAGAAAGAGTGTAAATTTTTTCATATTTTATTTGTTGTTACTGACTGATAAATTTCAAGCTAGTTATCGTAAAGAAAGAGCATGTTACTAATATTCTTTTGAACATCCGCTGTTCTTCTGAACTTATATTTTCCATTTATCAATATTGTAGGAACTCCCTCTAATACTCCAGCATTACCCAACTCACGTACTGTTCGTAATGCATTTTTAGCTTTAATGCCTGTACCAAAAGAACTGTAAACATTCATAAATTTTGTTTGATCGTAATCATGTCTTGCAGCAAACTCTTCTATATCAGCTTCATTATTAAAGTTTTTTCTTAGTAGCTGGATNTCTTTGTAAACATTAAGGTGTGCATCTTTTCCTAAATTTAGAGCCTTGATAGTATAAAAAAGTCTGGCATAAGTTTCGTTCCCTGCAGGTATTTGCACTACATTCACATCAGGCCTTTGCTCTTTTAGCTTCATAACAGTTGATTCAAAACTGAAACATGCATTACACCAATAACCAAAGACTTCTGTGATAGCTTGCCCCTCAATTAGATCAGAGGGTATTAATTCATAGTCCTTGTTTACTTCCGGTTGCGCAGTAGCTGACAAAGATAAAANGAGCAGNAAAGCGTTAATGTTAAAAATTTTATTTATCATAAGTATGCGAGAATGATTATATAACAACTTAGATATAATTGATTAATGAAATTTAATTTTAAATACCTTGGTCTTGAGTTTGTAGAGAGNGCGGCTGAATACAATCAATGTCTAAATCATGAATTGCCGGAAATAGCTTTTGTGGGTGCATCCAATGCTGGAAAATCNTCAGCTATAAATGCCTTATCAAATCAGAAGAAACTAGCAAAAATTAGTAAAACTCCAGGTAAAACAAAACTTTTTAACTTTTTTAGNCTGGCAAATGGCTATATTGTTGATTTTCCTGGCTATGGTTATTCAAAAGTCTCTAAATCTCAAAAAAAAGAATGGTCCACTGAACTTCCAAGATATTTCGATGAAAGAACAAATCTTGTGGGTGTGGTTCTCTTTACAGACATTAGAAATCCCATGCGAGAATTTGATTTATCAATGTATGAAATGCTCTACAAAAAAAAGATTCCAATTCTTATTGTATTAACTAAGTCTGATAAAGTTTCAGAAAATGAAGCGCTAGAGGTAAAGAGCAAACTGCAGAACGACTTTGGATACTGCCAAGATTTTTCTGTTAAGAATAAAGCATCAGTTGCTGAGCTAATAGATGCGCTTAATGAGCTTCTCGCCAGTTAGCGCCAAACCCATGCTCGACTTTAAGTGGTACAGCTATTTCTGTAGTTTTTTCCATAAGCTCAAGTATCGGCTTTAGGTCTGAATCACTGTATTCTTCAGGAACCTCAAAAATTAACTCATCATGCACCTGTAATATCATCTTAATACCTGTTCCATTTGTATTAATCCATTTATTAATCTCAATCATTGCGTATTTAATAATATCTGATGCACTGCCCTGCAAGGGCCCATTAATTGCTGCTCTCTCTGCAGCCTGTCTTACCATATAGTTGCTTGCAACTATATTGGGTACGTGAATTCTTCTGCCGTATAAGGTTTCAACGTATTTAGATTCTTTAGAGCGCTCAACAACATCAAGCATGAATTGTTTTACCCCACTATACCTTTCGAAATAATTATTTAAAAATATTTCAGCTTCAGGCCGAGAAACACCTAGTTGGTTTGATAAGCCAAACGCGCTCATTCCATATAAAAGCCCAAAGTTGATTGTTTTAGCTCTTCTGCGCATCTCTCCATCTACACTTTCAATTTCTACACCAAATATTTCTGATGCTGTTCTTTTGTGGATGTCTTCATCGTTCTTAAATGAATTAAGCATTATTGAATCTTTAGAATAATGGGCCATTAGCCTCAGCTCAATTTGTGAATAATCCATTGCCAGTATCTTTTTACCCTTTGGAGCTATAAAAGCCTCTCTTATTGTTATGCCTTCTTTGGTTCTAATTGGAATATTCTGTAAGTTTGGGTCTGAAGAAGACAGTCTTCCTGTTGAGGTAACTGCTTGATGATATGAGGTGTGAACACGAGAATTTTGATCACAAATTTCGGAAATTTTATCGGTGTAGGTGCTTTTTAGTTTTGCGAGTGATCGATATTCTAAAATATCTTTAACGATTTCATTTTGTTCTGAGAGTTTTTGAAGAACTGCTTCTGAGGTCGAAAAGTAACCAGAAGATGTCTTTTTTAGGCCTTTTGTATCAATTTTAAGTTTTTCAAAAAGAACTTCACTCAATTGTTTAGGTGAATCTATATTGAACACAACTCCAGATAAACCGTGTATTTTCTGGACCAAGTTCATTAATTTTGCACCAAACTTTTTAGAGAGCTCATTCAGGTGCGAAGTATCAATTAGAGCACCTCTTTCCTCCATGCCAAGAAGAATAAATAGCAATTTATAATCTAAGTCTTGCAATAAATTTGGAATATTCCCTTCCAGCAGGTTTGTAAATTTTTCGAACAGCTGAAGGGTTATGTCAGTATCTTCTGCAGCATAGGTGGTGGCATCTTTAACTGGAACTTCACTAAAGTTCTTATATTTATTTGCGCCCTTTCCAATAACATCTTCATATTTAATAGTAGTTATATTTAGATAATGTTCAGACATAGCATCTAAATTATGTCTGGTTGCAGTACTGTTAATTGCATAAGACATAAGCATGGTGTCAGCAAAAAAATCCGTAATATTTATATCGTATTTTTTTAAAACACCAATATCATATTTAAGGTTTTGACCAATAATTTTTGTTTGATATTTCTCAAGCATTACCTTGAGCCACTTTATCACTTCTTCAGCTCTAAGCTCGGTTTGCTCTACATGGTTAACTGGAACATACAATCCTGTATTTTTTTTAAATGAGAATGAAAAACCAACCAGCTCTGCTTCTTGTGCATTCAGTGATGTAGTTTCTGTATCAAAAGCAAAATATCTGGCTTCTTCTATCAAATTCTCAATCTCGACAAGGGACTTTAGATCTTTAATTGTTTTATATTCTGTAACTCTTTTTTCATTTGCTTCGCCGACAA
>NYUL01000002.1 GCA_002684055.1 Gammaproteobacteria bacterium | reverse complement strand
ACCTGAACCAACACCTGAACCAACACCTGAACCAACACCTGAACCAAGTCCTGAACCAACACCTGAACCAAGTCCTGAACCAACACCTGTTTATGGAACATATCAATATGCTTTTGACGGAGCAGAAGAGCAAATTGATGGCTTAATCCAGTGTTGGCAAAATAGATCAATTGTTGCATCAGTTCCAATAGGAGCTGTCGATACATCTAACGGTTTTGTATCAGAAGCTTTTGATATGGTATTACCATCAATCAGAACTTCAGGTAGTTCAGACTCCATCATCATTTCACCTTTTACTAATTTCTTATCTCCAGCTATAGAAGAAATAATTAGAAGTGAAGGTTTAGACCAAAACTTAACGGTTACAGATGGGTGTACTGCATTGGGTGATTCAATTCAAGAAAAAGTAGATGATAAAGTAGATGAGATCATTGCAGAACTAGATTCTCTGTTTGGAATAAATTATTACGATCTTGTTAGTGATTTTATAGCTGGTCAAACAAATGATGTTTTAACAGAGGAAAAAGCCATCATCATCGCACGATGGCTACCATTCCTAACATCATTGAAGCTAGATATTTCAGATGAGATGACAGCGACATTTAATGAAAGGGTTGTTCCATATTTTTCTATGGACGAAGAAAGTAGAAATAGAATCTTATCTGATGAAACTCTAGAAGATATTGCTTTGGATTTTTCTTCTTATTATGTTGGCCCAACTAATTCCAGTGGTTGGTATTATGACCAAAATATCTTTTCATATGGTGCAAAGTTAAATATTTCTGGGCAAGTAGTACCGTGGAAATGTGCAGATGGCTCTGAAAGTTGTTTATTCACATCTTATGGATTGGATAGTATTTACAACTCATCAATATGGTACATGAATAGAAGAAGCTTTAGAAATGATAATGCTATTTCAGGTCATGAGAATAAGTTGCTAGAAGTATATGTTGAAGATGAGAGCAGATGGATATCAAACACCGGCTTCCCAGGTGATCCTCTATATGACGAAAATTCATTACGAAGGGATTGTTTAACAAAAGAAGAAATCAGGTATGAAGAACCATTTAACGACGATATTACTTTTAGATTTACATTCAACTATGGCTTTAACAATATCGATATAAATGTCCTTGATTGTAGAACTCTTGAGGGCATAGAAGACCCTTTAGATCTCACATTCCTAGAACACTATGCTCAAAATTCTGCTAATCAGACTGAAGAGCTAATGATACAAATGAATTCTGGACCTAATGAATTAGTACATCTTGATAACGAAATAATTAATATCTGGGAAAATAGAGAAACTTTCGATGTTGCTCCTTTGCTTAATGAAATTGATGACTATCCAAAAACACTCAAAGATATTTCAACCTTAAGAGCCAAGGTGCAACAAGATGACTATATTTCTGTTTATCTTACTATTAGAGATAGTAATGGAATCCCCGAGTATACATATCATTTAAGAGTACAGGCAAATGAGAATGACGACTCATTTTGGGAGACAACTGGTCTTGGCAATGATTGGGTTGATTCAGGGTTAAGAGGTCAGGAAGCTAGAAATAGCTTTCATGAGAAGCTTAAACAAACCGAAAAGCTTAATTTAGATTCTATTGCTGGTTCCTCGCCTCCTTAATTTTCTTATCGCTAAATTCGATAGTATTTCGTTCCAACATTTAAGTTATCTCGTAAAAGTTTGTACAAGAGATAGTAAGTATATTGTCCTAAAGCTGTATTCTCGTTTATTTCCATATCCTATCAACCTCTTCTTGGTAATAGACCTCTAAGTGATTTCTGGTAATATTTGAGAGTGGTTAGAAGGGGTTTTGAATCCCTCTCTCCGCCACTTAAAGAATTTAAATTCAGTACCGATATTATTTGGAAGGGGTTTTAATTTTGCCCTTCTTTCACTAATTTTAAGAAATTAGCCCTATGCTTCTTTTAAGTTGATCTCGTTTAGTCGGGCAGCAGCCTTTCCAAAACCATCAAGATTTTTTTCTGTATCCTCAATAATTTTGTCAACATAATTAGCTTGTTTAGAAAGCTCATCTAATAAACCTTCATATTTATTTAGTAAATCATCAAAACTATCAGTTCCTTTACGCAAATCATGTTTAAAATCAGCTAGAGTAATATCATTTTTTAATTGGAGTAGTATTGCATCTTGCAGTATATGTGCATTTTTTTCATTGTTTTTTTCAGCGGTTGACAGTTCCTTTGACAATGCCTTCCCTTCTTTTTTGAACGCGGCATAATCAAACCCCTTTGCAACATCTAAATTTTTAAATGTCTTTTTTAGGTAAGCTACGGATGGCACTGATAAAGAACTGAGATCAACCAAGTCATTTTGAAAATTAGTTTTTATTTCATTTTTTTTGGTTTGGGCATTTTGTGTACTAGCTTGTATCTCATTTTTTGCAGTATTTTTGAGATTAGTAATTTTTTTACTTATTTTATCTATATTCCCTTTTTTAAGGGCATTTTCAATACTATCCCAACTTCCGGCTAAAAGAACAAACCCCAAACCAAATACACCTAGTATTGCTAGAGCTGATAATGCAAATGCTGACTCCCATATAGTCGAAAAAAGGAAAATGACACCACCTACTGCTGCTATAGCGCCCCAACCAGTTTCAAATGTAATTGAACCAATAATAATCATAACTACCGCTCCAATTATCGAATAAAAGAGATCTTCAAAATCCTCCATATACATATTTTCTTGGTAGATGTAATAGATTACTCCAAACCCTAAAACAACTAACCCACCTAGTAATGAAAACAACAGAGCATTATGATCTTTATGGGTTTCTTTTGACAAGCTAGCTTGGAGTGCACTATCTGATTTAGACCCTTTTATAATAAGTTTTTCATTTTTCAAAGATTCATCTACTAGACCTAGATTCATTTGCTGAGCATGCCTCAAAGCTGATTGCTTGTTTAGATGTACATCTTTTTCGGTTTGACAGCCTTGTTGTATATTATTTGATTCAGAAAGATCAGCAAATAATTTTTTATTGGCCTCTCCGTGCAAAAAAAAGCCAGTTATTATATGAGCAAATGATTGAACTAGGGTAGGCTCAGGCATCTCAGATATACTTTTGCTGGAAGTTAATTCCCTGATAGTGACAAGCGGCGCTAGAGCTTTTATTTTTTCTATTTGCTTAATGCTAGTTTTTTTAAAATTTTCAAAATCTTTTATAAAATTCCTTGATCTTGATAATCCCTTTGAAAAATCAAGTTCCTTATTTTTAAGGTTATCTAATTTTGTGAATATTTTTTTATTTTCATTAATTATAATCTCGGTAATTTCATTAGTTGCTTTCTTAAAGGCAATTGCTGCATTCTCTAGTGTTTTTATGTTATGAGATAAATAATTTAAAAATTCTTTTGACGCTCCATCATAGACAATAAAATAATTACTCAGTGATAGGTTTTCAGGTTTATATTTCAGGTCGCTTAGATATTTATTCCAGTGCATTAGTTTTTCAGCAGGGTCGCAGTTATTAATGCATTTATGTGCATCTTCCCACCAATCTGAGGAGGTAACACTCCTAGCCATACTTTCAGGATTTTCAGGATTGGGGTAGTAGACAATGCTGCCACGAATTAAACATAGTGCGCCTTCCAATAATGCTTTATCAAGATTGATATGTTTTTCACTTTGGCCATTCTTATCCATAACGGTTGCCCATGCATTTCCATGCCACATATCCATTTCAGATAAATATTTAAAATTAGCCTTATTTTTGTTAAGGGAATCTGTTACTGCATCCGTAGCAGGTTCCTCAAATTTAAGGTTATGCGTTACATGCTTTTTTTGCTCAGTTGTAAGTAGTTTATTTTTGAAGACCGAAGCTTTTTTTAAGTTTAGGATGCTCATGTAATTTATTTATTTATTTTTCGAAATTTTTAATACCTGACGAGATATCGTCAATTATTGATAGTTTCTCTGAGTGAAATTTCTCTAAATGATGGCTGTAACATCTAGTTGCTGGTACTTCCATCAAATCGCTGATTTGCAAGGCCTCAGCATAAAATTCATTAGTACCCCATTTCTTCGCACATGTACTAAACCAATTTAATCCTGTTTTTGTTTCCTTAACAACGATCTTGTTCTCTTTGGTTTTGCTTAGAAACAGAGCAGCAAGTTTAATGGCATCCAATGTAATCAAAAGTGAATCTTTATCTTCAGATCGCAAAGTTGGATCTTCTCCTTCTAGCTGTTGTTTTGCGAAGGGATAAAAATCAATAACAAGCTTTGATTCTACGGCGTCAATCAAGTCGATAGGGCAGCTAACTGATGCTCTATAGGCTATCGTTTTTGCTCTTGCAACCCTTTCATTTTCTTCATTAAGCTCAACCTTTATTTTGTCAAATAGTTCTTTGTATCCTTCAGCCCACCCTGAAATGCCTAGTTTATTTTTTAATAAATTAGAATAAAATACTGCATCAACATTGAATGGATCTTTGCTATAAGCTTTATTATATTGCTCAAGTGCTTGCTCTAGATACTTTGTATTCTTTTCCTTACTGCCTTTGTAGGCAACTAGAAATTTAGCTCCTTTTTCAACCTTTTCTTCAGCCTTAACCGAATCTGGAGAAGCAGTCATACGATTTTGCAGATTTTGTGCGNCTATAGATTCTTTTAATTTTGCTATTACAGCTTTTTGCATTTCNTTTGCAGCTTCTACNATTTTTGTTTCAGTTCTCNCAATTTGCTCAATCATCTGATNTGATCTTATNGCGTTATTCTNATCNACTNGACCNATTNCNTTNANTATACNAACNGCTGCNNCCTGTAAAGAGTTATGAAGTCCATNGACTTGTCCACTNANATGATTAAAACCACCTNCTATTTGTCCACTAATATGGTTGAAGCCATCATTCATCCCATCAGCAAGCATNCCAAAGCCTTCATATGTCACTTCNACTAGTTGTTGNTGACCAGCTTGAATTTGCTGGGCCATTTGCATTGACTGNTCATGTTGAACNTGGTTNTGAATCATATTCAGTCCCGCTACTTTNGTTAGNGTNTTAAGATTTTTTTCAATGTCTGCTTTTTGGGTTAAGGCAATCCCACCCGCTACAAGGCTTGCTCCCTTAACTCCTTTTCTCACTATGCTCATGATTTATTGTGATTTATAATTACACGANTTTTTTTTTTAATTCTATAGTTGCTTAATATCTTTTTTTATCTGTTTAAATTATATGATAGATTTTGCTAATGTTTAATCTCTGTTAGCCTTGAAAACAGTGATTTTCCTTTATTTTTACCCCTTTTGTTGTTTATATTAGATTTTCTTGGCATAAATTGTGCTTATTCCTTGACTAAATGGGCGAATCAGGTGATAAATAAAGATTAATTATTAATTAAAGAGGAAAGATATGACTAAAAGATTACTTTTACTATTAGTTTCTCTAGGATTCTACGGTCTAGCATTTGCTGATCAGGAAGTCGACGAAGCGGCTGATCCTGTTGTTGAGCAAGTTGAAACCGGTGATGACTCAGACGAAGCCGAGCCAGAAGAAGTGGTTGTTACTGGTTCTAGAATNGCTAGAACTCAGTACGAAGTCGCTCAACCAGTGACTATCATTTATGGCGAGGAGTATGAAAACAGAGGTTATACAAATGCCGCTGATGCATTATTTGATGTACCAGGTATNGGTGTAACAAACTCTCTAACCAACGGTTCAGGNGGNGGTTTTGGTAACCAAAGCTCACTCAGTGTAGGACAAGCTCTTGCAAATAACTTTGGACTAGGATCAGGAAGAACATTAGTTCTTGTCAATGGAAGAAGATTCGTAGGATCAACATCTCCATTTGGTTCAGGTGGTTCAGGTAACGCCGTTGATATTAACAACATNCCNTCAGTAATGATTGATAGAGTTGAAATTGTAAACGCTGGTGGTTCAGCTGTTTATGGTTCTGACGCTATTGCAGGTGTGATTAACTACGTATTNAGAGACGACTATGAAGGAGCAGCAATGACTCTTACATATGANGACTATGCGGGCTTATCATCTGATACATCATTCCAAGCTGTCATGGGTGGAAACTTTGCCGGTGGTAAAGGAAACATGGTAATGAACTTCCAATACGAACAAATTGGAACTGTATTTACTGGTGATTGGGATAGATTCTTTAATAGAGAAAACCAGACATGTAATACAAACTCACTTGTAAGAACATATGCTTCAGGCAAATCTTACCAACAGCAATACATAAGAGCTGGTATGGTTGTTCCTTACACAGCTAATGTTGAAGGTAACCCACAAGTTACACAAACAGGTTGTATTGGACTATCAGCTATTCCTGAAACAGGAAGAGCAACTCTTTATGATTATTCATTCAAGAACGGNACTAATGGTATATGGTATTTTGATGGTCAATGGCCTGATGGAACATCATGGCACTTTGGTGGCGCTCCTGGTGAATTAACACCTTACGATGATGGAGTTAGTTATGGTAGTTCTTTCTTCGGTTTTGATGCAATGGATGCATACAGAGGAGATTACGATACATTGAGAGCTGGATTTGAAAGATTGAATTTCAGCATGTTCTCAAACTATGACATCAATGACAATATGACTTTATACTTTGATGTTTTCCATAATGGGTTNTTCTCATTCGATAACGGAAACACTAGTGGTTACCCTTATTCAACATGGGCATTTGGTTCAGGACAAGATTTCCCTCCAACTATTGGAATCGATAATCCTTTCCTAACTCAAAACTCAGTAGATCTTATGAATTCATATGGAGCTACAGAAATTTATGTACATAAATCACATGTTGATCTTCTTCAAAAAGGAGACGGTGGTTATACCNTTGAAAACAACAACGCTGTTTCAATGTACTCCGTTGGTCTAGAAGGTTCTTTTGATCTTGATAGCAAGACATTTAATTATGCAATGGGNTACTCAATTGGTAATACAGATATTTATTCTGATGCACCTGGCGTTATTGGTGCTAGATACGCAGCAGCTTTAGATGTTGGTATTAACCCAGCTACAGGTGAAGTTGATTGTAGAATGAATTACGATCCNACAAGAGATCCTGCATTATACGATTACACACCATTTGCTCCTGGNTANTTCACAGGTGATTCTTTATATGGCCCAAGTCTTCTTGGAGCTGTAGGTGACTGTGCTCCTTTAAATATTTTAGGTAGAGGTGCTCCTTCACAAGCTGCTAGAGACTATATTGGAACAAACTTAAGAACGAATGCTTTCATTGAGCAAGAAGTTACTTATGGTGTTCTTTCTGGCGATTTATTTGATATGCCAGCAGGTTCTGTTAAAGCTGCTATGGGATTTGAAGCAAGAGTTGAGCAAGGTGACTACGCGTCATCAGCGATACAAAATCTTCAATTAACTAGATCAGCTGCAAGACCTTCACTAGGTGGTGGTTATGAAGTTGATGCTGATTATTATGAAATTAGTGTTCCANTAATGGGCGGCGACTNGACATTACCAGGCGTTCAATCNGTTGTTGTAGACTTCTCATCAAGAACAATTGATAACTCAATNGCTGGTTCATACGATGTAGAAGCAACATCAGTNAACTGGAGAGTTTTAGATGATTTAGCAATAAGAGTATCTGAGCAGACAGCTGTTAAAGCTCCTGATCTTGGAGATCTATTCTTACCGCAAATTACATCATTTAGTAGAGCTGATGATCCTTGTGACTACAGATTTAGAGATGTTGGTAGAAACCCAGAAGTTAGAAGAGCTAACTGTGATGCTGAAGGTATACCAGCAGACTTTGTTTCTCTAGTTGTTAACGCAACAACAACAGGTGTAACAGGTGGTAACCCTAACCTTATTAATGAGGTTGCGGATACAAAATCAACAGGTATTGTTTACCAACCATCATGGTTCGGTGATGTATTCTTTGGTAGCTTAAACTTAGCTGCTGACTATATTGAGATTCAATTGAATGATTACGTAACTTCATTCACATTAACTCAAAATATGAATGCATGTTATGACTATGAAACATATCCAAATAGCCAATTCTGTGATTCTTTCTCAAGAGATGGTGACTTTGAAGTTGTAGACTTTGCAACAGGTTTAATCAATGCAGGTTTAATTGACTTTGCTACATATGTGTACAAAGCTGATTTCGCATTTGATGTTGCAGAAGCTGCATCATGGGTATCAAGAGAAAATGTTGCTATGGACTTAGGTTCAATGGCTGTCAGATGGAGAGCTACGCAAGAAGATTTCTTTGCTAGTGCTGATTCTGGTGCTACTGAAGATTTATCATCAGCAACAGGCCAATTTGGTAACGATGAATGGTTCTACGATACAGCAGTAGAATGGAGAAAGGGTGACTGGTATCTATGGGTTCAAGGTAACTCAAGATCTGGTGGTGTTATAGATATAAATCGTCAATACGATGATGAGTATTTAGGATACGACGGAAACCCAATTTTCGAATTTGATGGATACACTACTTATAACGGTGGTGTAGGTTATAGCGTTAATGATGACACAACAGTCAGAGTTAACTTCTACAACTTAATGGACTACGATGGTTTTGAAGATGATGTCTTCACACCAGAAGCTGATCTTCTATTTATTGGAAGACAAGTAAACGCTAGTCTAAACATTAGATTCTAAAGTAATCTTAATCTTTAAAAGGGGAAGGCAACTTCCCCTTTTTTTTATCCTAAAATACTGTATACTTATACAGTATGAAAGAACTTATAAATCATTTTCTAAAGCAACCGTTAAATAACATTTACATAGAGCGTGTTGCCTTTCAATACTTTGAGTCTGATTACAAAGCAGCAGAAACTTTCTTATGTTCACTAAGAGCAGAAAACACACATATAAATAACCAAAAATACTTCAATTAATTACTTAAATAAATTAATATTTCCTTAGGTGTCCCACATCCTATTTACGCAGAGAAATATGGTGTGTTAGATAAATTCTCAGCCGAAGGAGGTGATCCAAATTAGTATTATTACAAATTCAGGATTTCTAGGAGGTAATTGCTGACACCAATTATGGCCTAAGTCCGACATAAGGTTTTAACTTTATGAATAGCCTCTTTTTATAAGAGGCTTTTTTTTTAACAATGAATACAAAAGATTTTTTAACACTATTACTTGTTTCACTTTTTTGGGGTGGGTCATTTCTATTTTTAAGGTTACTTGTGTTAGAGGGTTTAGAACCGCTACAAATAGTTTCACTTCGTATGATGTTTGCAGCTATTTTTATTGCACCTTTTTTTTTACTAAAGTTTAAGAAATACTCATTTTTCGATCATGGCTTTTCCTTCTTATTAATTGGCTTNCTGAATACCGCATTACCATTTACTTTATTCGCATATGCATCTGTAAATCTAGGGGCAGGTTCCTTGTCTGTATTGCAGGCAATAGTGCCTATTTTAACGGCTCTAATTCTTTTCTCTCTATATAGAGATGAATTCTCCATTATGAAGCTTGTAGGGGTTTTGGTTGGGTTCTCAGGTCTATTTTTGTTAGCTGGTCCATCTGGAGAGCTAGATTTATTTTCATCAATNCTCTGTGTAATAGCGTCTTTGTCTTATGCCATTTCCGGTGTTTATTTAGCCAATACGCCATCAAGTATCAATAACTCTTTTGTGGGTATGGGTTCTATTATTGTAGGAGCTATCCTATTGTCTCCATTTTTAATAAATTATCACTCAAACAATTTAAATATAAGTAGTACTGCTTGGCTTTATATAGCGCTATTGGGGGTGATTAATACTTCTTTAGCATATGTTATCTTTATAAAGCTCATTAAACGAATAGGATCTTTGAATGCTTCATTTGTAACCTATTTAGTGCCAGTTTCAAGTATTAGCTTAGGGATAATAATTCTAGATGAAGTTTTCACTTTCGATATGATAATTGGTTCTACATTAATTTTTCTGGGTGTATTTTTTTCAAACAAGCAGAAAGCTAACTAGACTTAGGGCCTAGATGGTTTTGGTTTTTTGTTTTAGAAATATTTATTTGTTTTTGTCTAGATTTATATCTGTTAATCTGATCTGAAGTCTTCTCGTTGATACATTTGCTACAACAGACCCCTTTAATGTAATTATCAGACAATTTATCTTCATTTGTTATGGGGTTTCTACAGCCATGGCACAGATCATAACTGCCTTCAGATAGATCATGCTTTACCGAAACCCTATCATCAAACACGAAACACTCTCCTTCCCACTTAGATTGTTTTNTATCTGTTTCTTCTAGGTATTTAAGAATACCGCCTTTTAGGTGAAATACATTTTCAAAACCTTGGTTTTTCATGTACGAAGATGCTTTTTCACACCTTATACCACCTGTACAAAACATCGCTATTTTTTTTGTTTGTTTATCTGTTTCTGAAAATTTTTGTTTATTGACCCATTCAGGAAATTGTTTAAAGTTTTTGGTATTTGGATTAATTGCGTTATTAAATGAACCTATAGAACATTCATAATTGTTGCGAGTATCTATTAATATGGTATTGCTTTCTTCAAGTAACTTATTCCACTCTTGAGGTTCAATATATGTGCCTGCCTGGTTAGTTGGATCAATATTTTTTAAACCCATTGATACTATTTCTTCTTTTACTTTTACCTTTAGTCTTAAAAATGGTTTTTTCATAGAGGTAGATTCTTTTATATCCAAATTTTCTAAGCTCACTAGCGACTGTAAGAATGTAATTGCTTTATTAAGTGATGTTGGTGAGCCTGAAATTGTCCCATTTAAGCCTTCAGTTCCCAGAATAATTGTTCCTAATATTTGCAATTCTGATAGTTCAGATTTAATTAGTTTTTGAAATTTGCTGGTATCTGTAATTTTACAGAACTTATATAAGGCAACTATTTTATGCATAACATATCTTAATCTTTACTGGTGCGCCCGGGAAGACTCGAACTCCCGACATCCTGGTTCGAAGCCAGGCACTCTATCCAACTGAGCTACAGGCGCAAAAATGGTGCGCTTGGGAAGATTCGAACTCCCGACCTCTTGGTTCGTAGCCAAGCGCTCTATCCAGCTGAGCTACAAGCGCACTTTTAAATTATAATGATGTTTGTAGTATTTTTCTTAACTAATATGAAGCTAAGTATAAACTTAAATAAAATCGCCTTACTGAGAAACTCTAGAGGCGGCAATAATCCAGATATTGAGCATTATGCACGCATAGCCTTAGAAGAAAATATCCTTGGTCTTACAGTTCACCCAAGACCAGATAGTAGGCATGTTACATATCAGGATCTTATTAAGATTCAATTCTTAACAAATGAGTACAACAAAGAGTTCAATATTGAAGGCAATCCATTAGAAAATAAATCAGAAAACTATAAAGGCTTTATGTCCTTAATAAAGGAATTTAATCCAACCCAGGCAACACTGGTGCCTGACGCAACAAATCAACTTACATCAGATCATGGATGGGAAATTTCCAACTTAAACAATGCCGATTATATTCATACATTAAAAAAAGATTGCACTAGATGCAGTGTTTTCATAAATGCTGGAACTGATATTAATGAACTCGAGAACAACTCAATTGATGCTATTGAAATATATACAGGGCCGTATGCACAAGCAGTGAAGAGCAATGATGTTCAATTAATAGAAAGAGAATTAAAGCAGATCATCTTTACATCTGAAACGGCAAAAAAAAGAAATATGAGAATCAACGCGGGACATGATTTAGATATTGGTAATCTTCCACTACTGCTNGAATTAGACTTAATAGATGAAGTATCAATAGGGCATGCTATTATTTCAGAATCTTTGAATCAGGGTTTTAAAAACACAATTCAGCAATATATAGATTTAATATATGGATAAAGTAATAAAAGATATAAAAGATCAAATCTCAGACAATAAAGTACTTCTTTTTATGAAGGGTTCCCCTTATCAACCACAATGTGGTTTTTCATCAAAAGTTGCTCAGATATTATTCAGTTACGATATAGAGTTNAGCTATATAGATGTTTTAGAATTCCCTGAGGTAAGAGCAAATCTACCAAAAATTTCTGATTGGCCTACTTTCCCACAATTATTTGTAAATGGAGAGTTAGTTGGTGGGTGCGATATCATATCTGAGTTGCACGAAAATGAAGAACTCTTAGCAGCCTTAAACTGAAGTAATAAGGGTTTGAAGGAAATTTTCATTTCCGACTTTATCGAGCAAGTCTAATTGTGTTTCAAGATGATCTACGTGTTCTTCTTCACTCTCAAGTATTTTATGGAGAAGGTCTCTTGAAACAAAGTCATTAACTTTTTCGCAAGCTAAAATAGCATCTCTTAGATCTGGAATTGCTTCGTTCTCTAATTTCAAGTCATTGTGAAGAATCTCAATTGGCTCTTTCGCAATGTATACATTTCCAAGGTATTTCATGTTTGGCAGTCCTTCTAGAAAAAGGATTCTTTGAATCAATACGTCAGCGTGTTTCATTTCATCCATTGATTCTGCGTATTCGTATTGGGCAAATTTATCTAATCCCCAATCTGATAACATTCTTGAATGTAGAAAATATTGATTAATAGCTCTAAGNTCGTTAGATAAAATTTTATTGAGATGTTTGATTACTTGATCGTTTCCTTGCATGAGTAATTTATATGTTCTTTGCCGCTAAAAATCAAGAAAAAATAGTATTTTGCTAATGATTCTCATTTAGAAATTGAACTGATTATTATTTAATTATTTGTTATCAGAAAAACCAAGTTTTTCATGTAATTTAGTGCTAGAGGTTGTGTAACCAAAAGGAACTCTTTCGCCTGGGTTAACTCTTTGAAATGCTTTTTGCACTGCAAGTGTTGTTTCATGGAAGCCTGATAGTATTAAGTTAAGTTTCCCTGGGTAAGTATTTATATCACCAACAGCAAATATTCCTTCTCTATCAGTTTCAAAATTTTCTGTATTTACTTTAATTTTATTACCAGCAAGCTCTAATGACCAATCATTAATAGGGCCAAGCTTTTTATTTAGCCCGTAAAAAAACAATATGTAATCTGCTTCAATTTCTGAATCTTCTTTTGTATCTGCATTAAAGATTGTTATACATTCTATGTCTTCACTACCTTTAATATCTTTAATTATGTATGGAGTAAGTAGTTTAATTTTATTGTGTTTATGTAAATCTCTAACAGTTGCTTCTGTGTCAGGAGCACCCCTAAATGCATCTCTCCTGTGTATTAGCGATACATTTGCTCCAATTTTTTCTAATTCAACAGTCCAATCAAGAGCGCTATCTCCACCACCAAATATTGCGACCCTTTTATTCTTAAATAAATTTTTGTCTTTAATTGAATAAAATATTTTTTTGTTTTCTAGGTTAGAAAAGTTGCAATCTAAATTTGGTTTGATCGGTTCGAATGAACCAGCGCCTGCTGCTATAAAAACATTGGAACAATCAAATTTATTATTGTTATTAGTGATGACTTCCCATCCGTTATCAACCTCTTTCATGCTTTCAACGCGTTCATTAAGCACTAGCTCATAATCGAATGGTTCTATTTGTTTAAGTAAAGCATCGACATGTTCTTGAGCTGTTTGGAAAGGTACCCCAGGTATATCAAATATAGGTTTATCTGGGTACAGTTCAGCACATTGACCACCAGGTTTATCTAGATTATCGATGAGGGTACACTTTAATCCTAGTAAACCTGCCTCAAAAACGGTAAACAGACCAACTGGCCCTGCGCCTATTACTAAGATATCTGTTTTCATTTAACTCTCATACCTGGTTGTGCACCGCTGTCAGGCGATACCATAAAGACTTCTTCTCCACCTGGTCCTGCAGCTAAAATCATACCTTCAGAAAGCCCAAAACTCATCTGTCTTGGCTTAAGGTTATTTACGACTACTACTAGCTTATCTTCCAAATCCTCTAACGTATAAGCTTGTTTAATGCCTGCGAATACTGTCTTCTCACCTAAATCCCCAACATCTAAAACTAATTTAATAAGTTTATTTGCTTCAGGAACTTCTAACGCAGTTTTCACCTTTGCGATTCGTAAATCAACTTTGGCAAAGTCTTCTATATTTATTTCATCCATTAATCTAATATCTCCTCAAACTCATTTTTTTCAAGTCTACCAATGAAAGGTTTNAANTTTTGTACTGTTGTAATGTTATCTGTATTTAGATCTGAATAATCTAATTTACCTAAATTTAACATGTGAAAAATTTTCGAAGCTATTCCNGGTATGAATGATTGCATAAGTATGGTTAGATCTTTAAAAACATTAAGTGCTTCGGAACACACTTTTAAACAATCTGCTTCATTTCCTTGCTTAGCTTTGNTCCATGGTTCTTCGGTAGACACATATGCATTAACTTTGTCTGCCAGCATCATAATGTTTTTAAGTGCTTTGGAGTATTCTTTAGTATCAATCTGAGCGATTATGTNGTGGTAGATATCATTAAACTCATTTGATTTTGAAAGACTATTTGGAACAATTTTTGAATCGTTTANTTTCACTAAGAAATTTTGTGTTCTGCTGGCAATATTTATATATTTGCCAATTAAATCACTATTAACTTTTTGTATGAAATCATCTACAGAAAAGTCTATATCCGATATATCAGTATTTAGTTTTGATGTTAGATAGTATCTATAGTAATCCGCATCTGCAAAATCTAATGCTTTGTCAGCTAAAATGAAGTTTCCCTTAGATTTAGACATTTTCATACCTTCTATTGTTAAGAAACCATGAACAAATACCTCTTCTAAATTATGAATTTCTGCAGTTTTAAGCATNGCAGGCCAAAAAAGTAANTGAAAATAAACTATATCTTTTCCAATAAAGTGAACAAGTTTNGTATCTTGCTCATGCATNAGCTCTGTAAAATTAATTTTTTGTGANTGNGCCCAGTGTTTGATTGAGGCNAGGTATCCAACTGGAGCATCCATCCAAACGTAAATNNACTTTTCTTCTTCTCCAGGTATTGTAAAACCAAAATAAGGCGCATCTCTTGAAACATCCCAATCCCTTAACTCTTTGTCCAGCCATTCATTTAATTTNGATTTGATTGGGCTTTGATTNGATATTTCTGAAACCTTNGATTTAAGATATTCTGATAGTTTANTTAGNTTAAAAAAATAATGTTCTGATTCACGNATTATTGGTTTTGAGCCTGATAGTACAGATACTGGATCTATCAATTCCAGGGCGTCATACGTTGTACCGCATTTTTCACANGCATCACCATATTGNTCTTCCTGTTTGCAAGAAGGGCAGGANCCTTTTATAAATCTGTCTGCTAAAAATATTCCTTCTNTTTCATCGTAAAGCTGAGAAATATTTTTTTTGTATATNTAGTCTTTTTCTTGAGCGCTTTTGAATATATCTGATGTTAACTNTTNNTTTTCNGCGGTNTGNGTAGAATGAAAGTTTGTAAGATTAATATTAAATTTTTCAAAAGTATTTTTATGNTTTGNATGAAGATCATTAATTAACTCTTCTGGNTTAATGCCTAATTCTTTTGCTTTTAGCATTATAGGCGTACCGTGNGTATCNCTAGCNCAGAAATATAATGCTTCGTGTTCGGTTAGGTTTTTATGTCTGACCCAAGTATCTGTTTGAACAATTTCAAGGACATGCCCAAGGTGCAAAGGAGCGTTTGCATAGGGAAGGGCACTAGTTACTAAATACTTCATGTTTGTTTTGAAATTATATGTTAACTTTTGAGTCTATGGAAAAAATAGCTATAGCTTCTGGTAAAGGCGGCGTAGGTAAAACATCAATTACATTCATGCTTGCATCTTATTTNAAAAATAAAGGACATAAGGTGGGCTTGCTGGATGCCGATATTTACGGTCCCAATTTAACAGAGTTGCTCCCAGTTACTGAGGATCAAATTAAGGTTAAACATGANCCAATCGACAAAAAGCTNGTTCCTATAAAGTCATCTGGCCTATTAATAAACTCAATTAGCTATGTATTAGATCAAGATAAAGCTGCGATATGGCGTGGACCTGTTTTAAGCAAAGCCATAAAGCAGTTATANCTAAATACAAGATGGGGCAANCTAGATTACTTACTNATAGACATGCCACCTGGCACAGGAGATGCTTATTTAACCATATTGAATGACCTTGATATAAAAAAAGCCTTATTGGTAGCAGTTGATGATACATTTTGTATTTCAGACCTAAAAAGAACTCAATCATTAATGAAAAAGTTCAATGTAGAGAGTTTAGGTATAGTTGAAAATATGTCAGAGAATGTTGATTCATCTGGAAATATTGAAGAAAGTGTTAGAATTAAAGATGAATTAAAAGACAATATTTTATTTTCTTTACCAAGAATTAAGAGAAATGAATTTTATCAAGAAGTGAAACAGTTAGATAAACTAAAAAAATACTTTCCCAACAATCTTTTACAAAAATGAAAAAACTTATTCCCTTTCTATTATTTGCTTTCTTCATAATCGCAGAAGAAGAAAAGAATATCGATGCTGATCCTTTTGAGGATATAAATAGAGTTGTTTTTAATGTATCTGATTCCTTGGATGAGGTTTTGTTAAAACCNACAGCTNAGATATANAGTGAATATACACCNTTATTTTTAAAAGATTCAGTAACAAATTTTTTTTATAATATTGCAGAAATTGATACTGTTATAAATCAATTGCTTCAAGGCAAACCAAAATTAGCTGCTCAAGATTCATTAAGATTTTTGATTAATACTACTATTGGTATTGGGGGTATATTTGATATTGCCACCAGAATGGGCTTAAGTCGCCATGATGAAGACTTTGGACAGACATTAGGNTATTGGGGTGTGCCNGCTGGNTCTTATGTATTCGTACCATTTGTTGGCCCGTCCACTGTTAGAGATCTTTTTGGTATTCCTTTAAGTTGGTACGTTTCTGGATCATTTGCCATTGAAGATGAAAAAACAAAGATAGTATTCTCATTTCTAGATGTTATTGAAACAAGGGAGAGAATCTTGGCAGCTGAGAATTTGATCGTAGGCGATAAATATGAATTCGTTAAAGATGTATTTCTGCAATCAAGAGAACATTCAGTNCAAGATGGAGAGGTTGAAGATGAGTTTCTTAGTGAATTTGAAGATGAGCTCTTTGACTAAGATCCTCTTTAAAACCATCAAAGATTTCATCTAATTCAACAGACCCATTTTTAACGTTATCAAGAAGTTTTTTTCTAACATCTTTAGTATGGGATATTCTTCTTATGATTTGCACTAAATGAGTTATTGCGCGGTTAGCATCCTTTTTATTTTCTAAGNTTAAAATATAAGACATATATTTTTGCATNCCTGTCGCAAAATCTAACCTAGTATCTTCNTGGTAGATTTCTTTATCGACTTGNAAAAGNAAGGCTGGATCAGAATAAATTTTTCTGCCAAGCATTACACCATCAACAGAATTTAATAGTTTTTTTACTTCTGATATCTCTTCAATACCACCATTAATAATAATTTTAAGATTTGGAAAAAGCTCTTTCATCTTGAAAACAAGATCATAATTTAAGGGCGGTATAGATCTATTTCTTTTTGTATCTAAGCCACTAATTGCTTTTCTTGCATGAATAACAAATGTATCTATATNGTGATCAGATATTGTTGCTATAAATTCTCTTAGNTACTCTTCGCCTTCAAAATCATCCACTCCAATNCGACATTTTATTGAAAAGGGTATATCTATATTTTTTTTTACTTCATTAATGCAAGAACTTAACAACTTAACGTTTTTCATCAGAAAGACGCCAAAATTGCCTGACTTAACTTTTTTTGATGGACATCCTACGTTCAAATTTATTTCGTCATACCCATATTCTTGACCAATTATTGCAGCTTCAGCGAGTGCTTTAGGTTCAGAGCCGCCTAATTGAAGGCCCACTGGATGNTCGCAATNATCATAACCAAGCAATCTNTCAACATTGCCTTTTAATANGGCATTAGCATGAATCATTTCTGTNTAAAGCATTGCTCTGNGNGTAAACTGTCTAGCCAAAAATCTAAAATGCTTATCGGTTTTTTTCATCATAGGAGCTATGCAAAACTTATGAGCGTCAGTGATCATATGTAAAAAATAACACAAGCTAGCCCAACTAAAGTTAAGACTATTGTATAGGGCAAGGCTTTGTAGACCATTCTCATATAGGAAAGTCCTATTAAAGGTGCTAGTGAAGAGGTCAGTAAAAATAGAAACGCAGCCTGACCATTTGGTGTTGCTACGCTTGGTAAGTTAGTGCCGGTATTTATAGCTATTGCTAGTCTATCGAATTGTTCAGGTGTTATTGTTTCGTTAGCTAGAGAACTTACTATTTCGTTCATATAGACAGTTGCGACAAAAACATTATCACTTATAGCAGATAATGCACCATTTGCTAAGTAGAATAGTGGAACTTGGACATCTTCGCTGGTTGNAAGCACGAGCTCTATAACTGGAGTGAATAGTTTTTGATCACTTATGACAGCTACTACNACGAAGAATATAACTAGAAGGGCTGTAAATGGTANAGATTCTTTAAATGCGCCCCCAAGTTGATGTTCTTCAGTAATACCTTTGAAGGCTGTTAAGAAAACCATTAAGAAAAGACCTATTATTCCAACAGGAGCTAGATGAAAACCTAAAGCTAAAATTAAACAGATNCCTAAAATAGCTTCTATCACTAAATGCGNCTTATCTANATCTGTTCTTTCAGCATCAGCTTTATTTGCTTCAAGAATTATTTTATTTCGTAGAGTATCAGTTAGTTCAAAACCATAGTTAAATACTTTAAATTTCTCTACTAATACACAGCATACTAAACCTGCTACCAATACTGGCATGGTTACTGGTGCCATCTGATAGAAGAATTCCATAAATTCCCAACCTGCNTTTTCAGCAATTAATAGATTTTGTGGTTCTCCAACTATAGTGCATACACCACCAAGAGCTGTACCAACAGCACCATGCATCATAATGTCAGCAAGAAATGATTTGCTTTGCTCAAACTCTTGTTTATCTATTTCGTTGGTCTTATAGCTTGTTTCAAACACGCGATAGAACCCAATGGTTACNGTTATTAGGACTGCTGTAACAGTTAANGCATCAAGAAAAGCAGACAAAAATGCAGCCGAAANAACAAAAAGGAGTGATAAAAGAGTTTTCGATTTAATGGCTTGCAAGAGCTTTGTGAAAATGACCATTAGCAGATTTTTCATGAAGAAAATTGCTGAAACCATAAAGACTAAAAGCAAGATAACTTCTAAATTGGTTTTTATTTCGTATAGCACATGCTCAGGACTTGTTAAGCCAAGCAATAGTGCTTGGAAGGCTATTAGACCACCAGGCTGCAAAGGGTAACATTGCAAAGAGAAGACCAATGTAAAAATAAATTGTAGCAGTATAATCCAACCAAGGATAAAGCTACTTTCAGGCCCAGCAATAAAAAATAGTATTGGGTTTAACGCTAGAAACGAAATGATGCTCGTTTTATACCAAACTGGAGCTGAACCTAAAAAACTTTTAAATATTGTATTTAACACTTCTCTAATAAAAGATTACATTATACAGACATGCAAAAATTAACGTCTAGTTTTTCAACAAAACAAAAACCAAATCTTAATGATTTAATTGTCAGTATAAATTCTAAAAAAGAAATTTTATTTAATAAAGAGACANAAAGCTTTATGCATTCTNATGTTTNTGGTAGTTCTTCTTCATATATTAAAATTTTTGAAAACGAGNAGCGTTCNGTATTTTTAACAAATGAATCNATANNTGNNGATCANNGTCAAGANTNTATTTATTTAAGCAAGAGACATATGTACTCATACTTAACAGAGGATTCTTTAACTCTAATTTCTAGAGCATTCCAAATCTATGATTGGGTATATAACCAAAGATTTTGCTCAAGGCATGGTGAAGAACTAAGTGAGATCAAAGATGATCTCTCAAAATCATGTAGTCAATGTAAGACAGATATTTTTCCAAAGATGTCGCCATGCATTNTNGTTGCTGTAAANAATAAAGGAAGAATTCTACTGGTTAAACATAATAATGAAATNAGAACACTCTCTACNGTCATAGCTGGATTTGTTGAGCTAGGCGAAACNCTNGAAGAATGTGTGAGACGAGAGGTAAAAGANGANGTTGGNTTAGATGTTATAAATGTAAGTTATGTTGCAAGCCAATCNTGGCCTTTCCCCAACCAGTTAATGATGGCTTTTTCAGCAGANGCTTTGGANGGCCAAATNAANATTGATAACGATGAATTGCTGGAGGCTGATTGGTTTACAAGTAAAGACTTACCAAATATTCCACCAGAACCATCATTATCAAATTTATTAATTAAAAAAACTATTAACTCCCTGCTCTAGGGTCATTTTTAGCTCTTCTGATCGTTTTTTTCTTTTTAGGCTCAATTCTGTTACCAATATTATCATCTACCGGACTTGGCGCAGGTGTAGGTACAGGCTTAACATTGCCACTTGTCGGTTTAATTGGTTTCTTAGGAGCTGGTTTCCTAACAGGTTTTTTTGCCTCAGTTTCCGGCTTCCTGGTATTTTTTTGAACCCTTTCATTTGGTTTAAAGTTTTTATTTTCTTTAAAATTTGGGTTTTTATTTCTATTTTGACGTGGATTTCTACGTGTATTTGGTTTCCCATTACGAGGTTTGTAATTTCTTCTTTGTTTTGGTTTTGATTTAGGTTTTTCTTCCTCCCCTTTAAAGAAATTAAACAATGAATCTAATAAACCCTTTTTATTTGAATCTATTTTTGGAATATTCCTAAATTCCACATCTTCAACTAATGCTTTATTCTGTTTTTTTGGAACCTTAACGTTATAAGTGGTTCTGTTTTGAAATGCCTTTGAAGACTCCTCTAATTCATGCTCATAGTTAAACCAAGCATTTTTCTTTATCTCAATTGTGTAATTATCATTCTGCTTGTATGGATCAATAAAAGTCATAATTTTGTTTGAGAATTTTCTTTCGAGCTGATCAAGGTTTGGTCTATACCTATTGAGTAACTCATTAGCTACATTAGGAGAAACCTTAAGCATCAAGATACTTGATTTATTATTGATAGATTTTTCTGTTATTAATCTAAATATTGATTCGCAGACAGATGCAACAGATCTTACCCATATAGTTTTGCCCATCAAATCATTCAGTGCGGGCTTAATTCTTTGTCTAGACATTTCCATTAGCCCAAAGCGTGAAATCTTATCCAATTGTATTCTTGCATGATCATGTCTGGTTGAATCGTGCATGGCTCTTTCAACTTTCTCGTTGCTCTTTGGGTCTTCCATATCAATAAAATCTATAACAATTAGACCACCTAAATCTCTCAACTTTACTTGTTTGCCTATTTCAGCAGCAGCCTCTAGATTGGTCTTTAAAGCTGTTTCCTCGATGTCGCCACCTTTTGTAGATTTTGCAGAGTTAATATCTATCGAAGTTAGTGCTTCACCTGAATCAATCACAAGTGACGCGCCGGACTTAAGTTTAACTTCACGTGAAAACGCAGATTCTATTTTTGATTCAATTCCATAGCTTGCAAATAGGGGTATCTCTTCATCGTATAGTTTTATTTTTTCAATAAAATCTGGAACGATTTTGTTTGCATATGTTTTAGCTGATTTAAAATCTTCTTCATTGTCGACAACTAACTCACCAATTTCTTCTTTAAAGTAATCTCTAATCGTTTTTTGAATCAGACTCTGATCTGCATATATTAATTGACTAGATTTTGAACCTTTGATCGCATTTGACACCTCAACCCATAACTTTTTGAGGTATTCAAGATCCCATTTTAGTTCTTCAATTTGCTTATCAATCCCTGCTGTTCTGATTATGACACTCATATTTTCTGGAATATCTAATGCATCCAGTAAACTTTTGATTTTATCTCTTTCTTCACCATGTATTCTGCGAGATATGCCACCACCAGTAGGATGATTTGTCATTAAAACAATATATCTGCTAGCAAGTGATACATAAGTTGAGAGTGCTGCACCCTTATTAACTCTTTCTTCCTTTTCAATTTGAACAACAATATCGTCACCCTCTTTGAATTTAAATCTATCTGTCCCAGTTTTTGATTGGTCAAAATATTCTGGGGAGAGTTCCTTAAATGGTAGAAAACCGTGCCTAGAAGAGCCTAGTTCTACAAATATCGCTTCAAGACTACCCTCAATTTTAGTAACCTTTCCTTTGTGAATGCTTCCTTTTTGAAAGTTATTTCCTTCGAACTCAAGATCAAAATCAATGAGTTTATCGCCATCAATTAAGGCACTTCTTCTGCCATTAATTGAATTTGTATCTATAAGTATTTTTTTCATTTTATCCTTTGTTTGTAAAGGATAAGAACAACGAATTATGCCTGTATTCTCTCTGGAATAAGCATTCTTTTGAAACTGTTTAATCTATTTTTTGTTGTTCTTATCATTATTATTCTTTTACCTTTCTGCTTAACTTTTATTAAATATTCTTTATCGTTGTAAGCTAAGGTGGTTATTTTACAGCAAAATGAGTGAAATTAATTTTTTAATTGTAAATAAAGATAATGATGGTCGAAGACTAGATAATTATCTATTTAGCTATTTTAAGAAGGGTATACCAAAATCTAAAATCTATAGTTCCATCAGAAAAGCTAAGATTAAAGTTAATGGCAGAAAAGCTAAACCAGATCAAAAACTTTCTGATGGAGATAAGATTGGCTACCCACCATTAGTACAAAAAGCAAACCTTAATGATTCTCCAAATCTAGAGGAACATCTTAATCTTATAAGAGATTCCGTAATATATGATTCAAAAAATTTTCTAGTTATTAATAAACCGCCAAACTATGCAGTACATGGTGGTTCTGGTTTAAATTTTGGAATTATTGAAATTGTAAGAAAGCTCTACAAGTATTCAGATGATTTCAACTTAGCTCATCGACTTGATAAATCAACAAGTGGATGCTTAATAATTGCAAAAAAAATGTCATCTCTTAGAGATATTCATAAACAATTCAGAAATAGGTCTGTCAAAAAAATATACCAATGTATTGTTCTTGGTAAATGGCCAAGTGAGCTAAAAAAAATAAGCAATAAGTTAGATATTAAAAATTTTGATCAAAGGGAGCAAAAAACATTTAAGTCTAACGACGGTAAAGATTCTTTAACGAAATTTAAAATAGAAGATAATTTTGGGGATTTTACCCAAATACTTGCAATGCCATATACAGGTAGAACACATCAAATTAGATTCCATTGTTACGATGCTGGATATCCTATTTTAGGTGATCAGAAATACTCTAATGACAAATCAAAATCTATAGCAAAAAGGTTGATGTTGCATGCTAAGCAAATTGAATTTTTGGACGCGGGTAAAAAAATAAAGATTGCAACTGATAATGATTATGGGCTAACTGCCTTTAAAAACAGTATTTAGCGTTACATCTAATGGTAGGGATGAACGGACTTGAACCGTTACGCTTTTCAGCATGCGAGTTTGAGTCGCACGTGTCTACCAATTCCACCACATCCCCGTTATTGGTATGATACATGCTATGCCAAAAGACATCTACAAATCAGACTTCAATTATCAAGTGCCCGAAGAATTAATCGCTAAATACCCAACAGCAAACAGGAGCGACTCAAAAATCTTATCCTTTGCCAATGGTGTATTTGGTATAAACCCATTTTCAAAGGTAAAAAAATTCTTTCAACAGGATGATTTAATAGTCTTTAATGAGACAAAAGTTTTTAAAGCAAGGTTGTTATTGCGGAAGGATAGTGGAGGAAAAGCTGAAATATTTATAAGTAAAATTAAGAATAAATATACAGCAGAATGTCTGACGAAAGGCCTAAACTTGCAAAAAAAAATACAACAACTTAAGTCTGAAAAATTTCCTTTGAAAATTGAGATACTTGAAAAAGATTCAAACTTTGTCCTCATTAAGTTTAACCAACAAATAGAACATTTGTGTGGAATTATCGGTCATGTTCCAATTCCTCCATATTTGAACAGGCAAGATGATGAGACTGATAAGGAGAGATATCAAACTGTTTTTGCAAACAAAGCATTTACTGATTCTGTTGCAGCCCCCACAGCCTCACTTCATTTTGATGAACAATTATTTAAATCTATAACTGATGAGCATAAAACTACTAAAGTTAGTTTGGCAGTTGGGCTTGGCACATTCAAACCGCTCAGTGATGAGCCTATTACAGAATCATCAAGTTTGCATGAGGAAGAGTTTTATATTTCTGATGAGGCTGCAGAATCTATTAATCAACAACTAGCAAAAGGAAAAAAAATAATAGCTATCGGAACAACAACACTTAGAGCGCTTGAAGCAGCTTGGTGTTGTGAGTCTAAGCAGATAAAGTCTGGTAAAAGCAGTACTAATATATTTATCAAAGAGGGCTATGAATTTAAAGTTGTAGATACACTTATAACAAATTTCCATCTTCCCCAATCTAGCTTGTTGATGCTTGTTTCTGCATTTAGTAGCAAAGATTTTATATTTGAGGCCTATAAACATGCCATAGAAAATAATTTACGCTTTTTTAGTTACGGCGATGCAATGATAATAGAAAGATGAGTTTTAAAGTTATTAATTCAACTGGTTTTGCAAGAAGAGGAGAACTAACTACAAAAACCTCAACAATCCAAACCCCAGTATTCATGCCAGTAGGCACCTACGGTACTGTTAAAGGGCTGACACCTAAACATCTTCATGATATTGGTTTTGAAATTATTCTTGGTAATGCATTTCATTTGAACCTAAGACCTGGACTAGAAGTTATAGATAAATTTAAAGGACTTCATAATTTTATGAACTGGGATAAATCAATCTTAACTGATTCTGGAGGCTTTCAAATTTGGAGTTTAAATGAATTAAGAAAAATTCGTGAAGAAGGNGTTGAATTTAAATCTCCTATTGATGGGTCTAAGATATTTATGTCTCCAGAAGACTCTATGAATATNCAGTTNAAATTAAATGCAGANATCATTATGTCNTTTGATGAGTGCACCNATTACCCCAGNACAAAANATNAAGCCAGAGAATCTATGGAATTAACACACAGATGGGCCAAGAGATCANTTGATCATTTTAAAANAAATGCTGATGGCCATTTATTGTTTGGCATTGTTCAAGGAGGNATGNATGAGGATTTAAGAANNGAATCTCTCNAATATATAAATAGTTTAAATTTTGATGGCATTGCTNTAGGNGGTCTAAGTGTTGGGGAGCCTAANGAAGAAAAAACAAAAATNTTAAAATTACTAGCACCTTCATTGCCAATTGATAAGCCACATTATGTAATGGGTGTTGGTACTCCAGAAGAACTGGTGGAAGGTGTTCGTTATGGCATAGATATGTTTGATTGTGTTATGCCAACAAGAAATGCAAGAAATGGATATATTTATACCTCAGATGGAATTCTCAAGATAAGAAATGCAAAACATAAATTTTCAACACTNCCNATTGATGAGAAATGTGCTTGTTATACCTGTCAGAATTTTTCTAGGTCGTACTTGCACCATTTAGATAAATGTAATGAGATTCTTGCAAGTACTTTGATGAGCATATGCAATCTTTCCCATTTTTATTCTTTGATGTCAGATATCAGGGCCGCGCTTGAGGAAAATAAATTTGAAGAATTTGTTGATTCCTTTTACGATATGAGAAGTTTAAACAAGCCAAAGCTATAGGAGAAACAATGAACGATGCAGCAGGACCAACTTTTGTCCCTTTTTTAATGTTACTGGTATTTTTTTTATTTATATACTTTGTAACTATTAGGCCACAACAGAAAAGACAAAAAGAACATGAAAGCCTTGTATCCTCGCTTGAGAAAGGTGATGAAGTTATGACTTCATCAGGATTAGTAGGCAGAATTGAAAATGTTAAAGATAGATACGTTAGTGTTAAATTGGGCGATCAAATTTCAATTAACATGCAAAAGGAATTTGTATCGTCAAAACTGCCTAAGGGCACTATAAATAGTATTGAATCACAGTGAATAAGTATAAAATTTGGCAAATCATTCTAATTTACTCCGTACTGGTTTTTGGAGTAATCTTTGCATTACCAAATTTATTCCCAACTAAACCAGCTATTCAAATAGCTTTCGGGGACACATCAAGAGGACTTAATACCAATATTGTTGAAGATATAACGAGGGAATTAGATACCAAAAATATTACTTACTCTGAAATAGAGCTTGCTGATAATTCAGCAAAGGTTATTTTTGATGATGTTCAAAACCAGTTAGCAGGAAGACGTGTTCTTGCAAACTATTCGGATGGGGAGTTCATTATTGCTTTAAATTCTGAGCCTTCAACACCTGAATGGCTCAGCTCCATTGGTGGTAAGCCCATTAATTTAGGTCTGGATTTAGCTGGTGGGATACATTTTCTTCTAGAAGTAGATACTGATAGGTATTCTGTTGAAAGGCTATCTTCGGAAGGAGCTTCTCTTATTGATGAATTCACTAAAAGAGGTATGAATACAAACTATACAAGTACTGGTAATAGGATTGATATTGCTTTTAAGACCTTTGAAGACTTGTCTATGGCAAGAGATTACTTGGACCAAAATAATTTCACTACATCGGGAGCTAAATACAATATCTTACAAAACGGTAATAATTTAGAACTTCAATACACAGATAATTATTTGTCTGAAATTGTCAATTATGCTGTAGAACAGAATCTTGTTGCGCTTAGAAATAGGGTTAACGAATTAGGGGTGTCTGAACCTATCGTTCAAAGAGAAGGTAAGGGAAGAATAGTGGTAGAACTCCCAGGTGTCCAAGATTCAGCTTCAGCCAAAAAAATTATTGGTAAAACGGCAAACTTAGAATTTAGATTGGAAGCTAGACCAACAGACTCTTTTCTCAGAAAAGAGAAATTCAATTTTAAAAATTCATCAGCTAGAACAGTTTTTCTTGAAAAAGTTATCGTCATTTCAGGTGACAATGTAACTAATGCACAAAGTAGTTTTGATGAGAATGGAAGGCCACAAGTGAATATAAGTTTGGATATTGATGGTGGGAGATCTATACAAAATGCAACTAAAGATAATATTGGACGAAAACTAGGGGTTGTTCTTGTAGAAGAAAAAACAAAAACCTTCTTTGATGATGAAGATAAAGTTATTCAAGAAACTTATACCGAAAAAAGTGTTATTAGTAATGCGACGATTCAAGCAGCTTTAGGCACAGCATTCAGAATTACTGGTTTATCTAATAGTTATGAAGCCAGTGAGCTTGCATTATTGCTTAGAGCAGGTGCATTGGCAGCCCCAATGAAATTTGTTGAAGAACAAACTATTGGCCCAACTCTAGGGCAAGAAAATATAGATAAAGGCCTTAATTCTGTAATTGTTGGCTTCATATTGGTTTTTATTTTTATGCTTATTAGGTATCGTTTGTTTGGTCTTTCTGCGAATATTGCTCTTATATCAAACCTTGTACTAGTTACAGCAATCATGTCTTTAGTAGGAGCTACACTAACACTCCCAGGAATTGCAGGAATTGTTTTAACTGTAGGTATGGCTGTTGATGCCAATGTCTTAATTTTTGCCAGAATTTCAGAAGAATTAAAAGCTAATGTTGATACTCAGCAAGCTATTAAAAATGGTTTTGCGAAGGCTTTTAGTACAATTATTGATGCGAACATAACTACTTTGTTGGTTGCGGTAATTCTGTATTCTATAGGCACAGGTCCAATTAAAGGTTTTGCAGTTACTCTTAGTATTGGTATTGTAACTTCGGTATTCACAGCAATATTTGTTACCCGTTCTTTAGTTAACTTTATCTACGGTTACAGACACATAAAGGAGCTAAAAGTTTAATGAATATACCATTTATAAAGTTCAATAGATTTGGAATCATGGTTTCTTGCGGTTTGATTGTAATTACATTAATTTCATTGTTAACAAAAGGCTTAAACTTAGGTTTAGATTTTACTGGTGGCGTTTCTATCGAGATGAAATACGAACAAAAAGCTGACTTGGAAAGAATACGAAACAGTATTTCAAAAATTGAAAACTCAAACTTCGTTGTTCTAAATTTTGGTAGTGACAATAAAGCTTTAATTAAGTTTCAAAGTGATGAAGAGTTAAGTATTAATGCTCAGACTGTTATTGATCAACTAACTGAAGATGATTATTTAGGTGAAGTTATAAAATCTGAAACAATTTTTCCTCAAATAGGGGAAGAATTAAGGGATCAAGGTGGAATTGCAATACTGATAGCAATGCTGGTAATTCTAGTCTATATCATATTCAGATTTCAAATTAAATTCGGTTACGGAGCCATCGTCGCCTTGTTTCATGATGTATTAATTATCTTAGGTATATTTTCAATTTTTAATCTAACTTTCGATCTGTCAGTATTGGCTGCACTATTGGCTGTAGTCGGTTACTCACTCAATGACTCGATAGTTGTCTCTGATAGAATCAGAGAAAATTTCTTAGATACAAATAAGAAAGGTAGTTCCGAAGTGCTTTTAAATGAATCGTTAAATCAAGTTTTTGCCCGTACTATCATTACTTCCTTTACAACTTTACTGGTACTAGTAGCCCTGTTAATTGCTGGTGGTGAAGCACTCAAGAACTTTAGCCTGGCTCTTGCTGTTGGAGTTGTGGTCGGTTCTTACTCTTCTATATTTGTTGTTGTACGAGTATTGCTTTTGACTGGTTTATCAAAAAAAGATATGGAAAAGCCTAAGAATGAACCAGAAGAATCTTATTCTTTAGATTGATATCCAGCTCTTACACATTTTGAAAGGTCTTTAAAGCACTTTGGCGTAGCTATAATCATG
>NYUL01000021.1 GCA_002684055.1 Gammaproteobacteria bacterium | reverse complement strand
AGCAATATCTTCATAAATTAATCTTTTTTCTTTCGCTGGAATTTTAGAAGTGAGCAATTGAACTTCATCTTCCCCAAACCACTCCACAAAATTTTGATAATGCTGATTGGCTAAAATTGTTGTTGGTGCAAGAATAGCAACCTGCCTTTTATCTGCCACAACATGTGCTGCAACTAAACCTGCGACAATGGTCTTGCCTGAGCCCACATCACCTTGAAGCAGCCGTAACATTGGGGTTTGTGTTGCTATGTCTGCGCTTATTTCCTCATAAGCGGATACTTGGTCATCCGTTAATCTAAAAGCTAAACCTGCGTTAATCTCTGTTGCTAAATTATCGTTTTGAAATGAGCTGGTTTTTCTTTTTTTGTTTTGTTCTCTAATAGATAAGTAGCTAATTTTATTCGCAACCATTTCCTCAAGACCTACCCTCTTTCTAGCTTCAGATCTGCCTCCAACTAGAAACTCTTCAATGTTACTTTTTGGGTCTGGAGANTGAACATTNATAATGGACTCATTNANATTTGAAAAATTATGTGCNGGCAACAANTCAGTNACTTCAATTTTTTCTTGCTTTATTAATTCAATAGCTTCAGAAATTAGTTTTCTNAGCTTCTGNTGGCTGACCCCTTTTGTCAGAGGGTATTTNGCCAAAATTTGTGGTTTAAATTCATTNCCTTTTACGATTTCATATTCNGGATGAATAGTTTCNAGACCAAACCTGCCTAAACGTGATGAGCCCGAGACTTGTATNAATGTGCCTTCTTTGAAGACATTTCTTAGCCCAGGAAAATAATAAAAGAATCTCAAATATAAATGCCCAGTNTTATCTTTAATTTTGACCAAAAGCATTTTTCGCGGAACAAATGTTTGAGAAACTTTTTCTATGACACCTTGTACTACAAAATCCTTATTTGGTTCTAGTTCGGCAATTTTCTTAAGTGTTGTCCTATCTTGGTAACCAATTGGAAAGTGGAAAAGAAGATCCTCAATAGTTTTAATGCCTAGTTTAGATAAAGTAGATGATAATTTTTCACCCACGCCTTTAATGGTAGAAACTAATAGTAAAGATGCTTCAATCTTTTGATCTGTAGACATATATATTTATTATTATGTTTTAGAGAAAAAAATGAAAATTTTAGTTATTGGTTATGGTGAAATTGCAGAAGAATTTGCAAAATTAAACACAGGTTTTGAATTTATAGGCATTAAAAGGTCAGGTTCCTCTAATTTGCCCAACGTTGAAATAATCAATTGCAACTATTCATTAGGACTNCCAAGCCAGATAATGAATCATACTTTTGACTGGATACTCTTCTTTCCAAAAATTGAAGATAGCAATATAGATGCCTACAAAAATGGATACCTGTCCCAGCTTGATACGATAAGGGACAATTTTTCTTCTGCTAAAAAGATTTTCATTTCCTCTACAAGAGTTTTTTCAGGATATTCTAATATTGTTGTTGATGAGGACACTCCTCCAAAACCCAGCGATGATAAGGGTGAGATNATCAAAGAATATGAACAAGAGGCCTTAAGNCNTAAAGATACTACAGTCCTTAGGCTCGGTGGTTTNATCACTAGCAAATCAAATTTCGTCCAACTNGTNCTTCAAAAAAGACTTTTTACTNGCAATAAATTTATAAATGGAATTTTTATCANTGATATTTTGAATCTCATGCTTATTATNTTGAAAGGCGAAATAAACCAAAAATTGATNAATGTGATAATGCCTATTTATAAGAAATATTCAGATTTTGATCCTGCTTTTGAGGGCGAACCTATAAACGCTGCAGTAAAATCTATACACTACAATGATATTTCACAATTTAAATATACAAGTATTGAGCAAATAAAATGAAAAGCATGACAGGCTTCAGTGAAGCAAGTTTAAATAAAGATGGTATTCAATTTAAATGTTTTGTTAAATCTCTAAATAGCAGATTTATCGAAGTAAATATTAAGTTACCTAGCAATCTAAAAAAGCATGAGGGTTGGATAAGAGATTTGATCAAGAAAAATTTTGCTAGAGGTAAGATTGATCTAGATTTGTATTACACATCACCACCAAAAGAACATTTAAAAGTTTCAGACAATTTTATTAAACTGGTCAAGCAAAATGAAAAAAATGCCAAATCCAAGGGCTTAGATTTAATTGCTGCCTCTTATCTTGACCTTTTAAGGCTCAGAGACTCAATCCAAAGTGACTACGTTCTTAGTGAAACATCTCTTAAAGCATTAATAAAAAAATCATTGGTTAAATTAACTCAGACAAGNGATGTTGAAGGCAAAAGTATCAANAANGATATGAAAAANCTGACAGCAAGNATGCAAAAATCGATCAATAAGATTCAAAGATTGGAAAAANATAACACCCAGCATCTGCAAAAGAAATTTAAGAGAATTAAATCCGAACTTAAGCTCAGTGATAAAGAGATCAACATGAATGAAGTATTTTCATCGTTCAATAAAGCTGATATCAATGAAGAGGTCGTTAGATTTCAGTCTCATTTAGACCTTGTTTCTAAACTAATGAAAACAAATGATCTTATTGGAAAAAAATTAGANTTTTATACNCAAGAAATGCTCAGAGAGACAAATACANTAAGTTCGAAAGCACTTATAGCAGAGATTAAGAATGAAGCTGTAGAGCTNAAAACACNAATAGAGAAAATGAAGGAACATGCTCAAAATGTCGAATAATNTCTTCATTATTACAGCACCATCTGGAGCAGGAAAGACAACGTTAATAAAAAAAGCACTTTCNCACGCAAAAAAANTAGGAGAACAAGTTTATTTGGTTGTNTCTCATACCACNAGACAACCAAGAAAAGGNGAAGAGCATGGCAAAGACTATTGTTTTNTTACCGAAGANNAGTTCAAAAAAAATATTGCTGNNAATGAATATTTAGANCATGCCATNGTGCATGGCAACATGTATGGCACACCAAGATCAGAAATTGAAGATAAGCTTAATGCAGGCTGTAAAGTATTGCTTGAAATTGACTGGCAAGGGGCATTGCAGATTATTAAACACTTTCCTGATGCCGAAAGTATTTTTATTTTCCCCCCTTCTGTTGATGAGTTGCATAAAAGACTAACTGAGCGAGGGCTAGATACAAAAGAAGTAATCGAGAGAAGAATACTTGGAGCGCAGGCTGAACTTGATCAATCTAGTAATTTCAAACACCAAATAAGCAATATTTCACTAGACATAGCAACGAAAAACCTTTTAAATATCATGTTCAGAGAAAACCATGGCTAGAATAACAGTAGAAGATTGTCTTGAGAAGGTCGAAAGTAGATTCGATCTAGTTTTAAAGGCATCACAAAGAGCAAGAGATCTAATCTCAACAAGTGCTGAGCCTTTAGTTGAACCTGAAAATGATAAGCCTACTATCATAGCATTGCGTGAAATAGCTGAAGGTGTTTTAGATGATGACTACACTTCACCTAGTGACACCGACGAAGTTTTTCTCGATAATGTTGATGAGGAGTAGATAAAATCATTGTTCGAATCAATAAGTCTCTTTAAAAAACCAAAAACTTCACGTCTTAGTGGAGAGTTAGAACAATTATCAAGAATCTATTTAAACCCACTTTCTAGTCAGAAAATTAAAAAAGCAGTCGAATTTGCTGATAAAGCTCATGATGGGCAATTCAGGAAAAGTGGTGATCCATTTTTAGTGCACCCTATAAATGTTGGTTTAATACTTGCTTCTTTAAAAATGGATGCAGATACCATTATTGCTGGTTTGCTTCATGACGTTGTTGAGGATTGTGAAGTTTCATTATCAACAGTCAAAAAAGAATTTGGTAAGAATGTCGCTAAATTAGTCGATGGCATGACGAAGCTTCTGCAATTAGATGATAAGTTAAAAGATCAAAGCCAAGCAGAGTATTTTCAAAAAATGGCACTGGCTACAGCCGCTGATGTTCGAGTTGTCATTATTAAGTTAGCAGATCGACTTCATAATTTAAGAACTATAGAACATCTACCTAGAGCCAAGCAGATAAAAAAGGCAAGGGAGACGCTAGATCTCTATGCTCCTTTGGCACACCAGATTGGAATGCATAAAATGGCTACAGACTTAGAAGATCATTCATTTAAAACCATTCACCCAATAAGGCACAGGTTAATAACTGAGGCACTCAAGAAGAATGATTTAAGTAGAAAAACATTAATATCAAAAGTAAAAAAATCACTGAATTCAAAATTTAAAAAAAATAAGCTTGATGTCAAAATCACTGGAAGAGAAAAGCGAATATTTAGTATTTATCAAAAAATGAAAACTAAGCATAGATCTTTTTCTGATATCTATGATGTCTTTGCATTTCGTGTAATAGTTGATAAAGCTGAAGATTGTTACCGAGCTCTTGGTACCATACATAATATTTTTTCACCTATTTCAGGAAAATTTAAAGACTACATAGCTGTCCCAAAAATGAATGGTTATCAAGCAATTCATACCGTTGTTATGACTTTTGATGGTGTGCCAATGGAAGTGCAGATCCAAACATCTGCAATGGAAACATTTGCAAATTATGGGATTGCTTCACATGGCCTATACAAAACTAAGGTAAACGATGATCAGGTTCAGGCTAAATCGAGACAGCTTGTGCAAAGGCTTACAGATATAAGCAATAGAAGCTCATCATCATCTGAATTCCTAGAGAGTATAAAAACAGATATGAAAGGAAAAGAAGTATATGTTTTTGCCCCTAATGGCCGGATATTTTCATTGAAACAAGGGTCAACAAGCATTGATTTCGCTTATGCAATTCATAGTTCGTTAGGTAATTATTGTTTATCTTGTGAGGTGGATAAAAAAATTGCTCCTCTCTCAACTGTCTTAAAGAGTGGGCAAACAATAGAGATTATAAGAGGAAAAAATAAGACGGTTAATCCAGGTTGGCTTAATTTTGTAATTTCATCAAAAGCTATTACAGAAATTAAGAAAGAGCTTAAAAAAATGAAGATTAGTGATGCTCGAGTTCTTGGTAAGGATTTATTAGAAGATAGTCTACATGATGCAGGCATGCAATTGAGCGAATATCCAAACGAACAATTGAAAGGGGTATTCAAGCTATTGGGCGTAAGATCACTCAACCAATTATTAGTAGATATTGGTTCAGGCAGAAAAAGAAGTAATCTCGTTTCACAGAGTTTTGCAGAAGGACTTAGAGGCTTTAAGCGCTCCAGGGAAGTAGTGTCTGAACTAAAAATTGGCTCATCTAAGAAATATGGAGCCATTAAGTTTCCTGAATGCTGTTATCCAATTCACGGAGACCCCTGTTTAGCCGTTCATAATGAATTAGGCATTACGATTCATAGAAATGAATGTGCAAACCTTAAAAATTTCTTAAATAAGCCAGGAAGATGCTCAAATATAATATGGGATAAGGATGATGAGTCTGAATTTATGTCATCTTTAGTTATGGTGTTATTGAATGAACCAGGTGCTTTAGCTGATGTTTCTAAGATTATTTCCAACAATGGTTCAAATATTCAAAGTGTTCTTACTAAGACATTAGATGAAAATTTTATTGAATTGTCTGCGAAGATTTTAGTTAAAGATATTCGCCACCTTGAT
>NYUL01000020.1 GCA_002684055.1 Gammaproteobacteria bacterium | reverse complement strand
ACTTAACAATCTTATGCCTGTACCTGAATTACCTAAGTCTAGCTTAGCTTCTTCGGGATTTTGCTTGAAAGTTTCTACTGCTTTAATTGTGCTTTTAACGTCTTCACCGATATGGCTATGGTCAAAATCTAAACCCAGAACTGCGCATCTTTGTGCGATAGATTTGTCCTTGGGCAATAAATTCACGATAATTTATTCATAATTTTTTCCTTAAGAGCATTCAAGTTCACTTCATTATCAGAGAATATTTCGTCCCATAATTCCTTATCTGCCTCTGATAAACGTAAAATCTCCTTCATGCTATCTCCAGAATATTTTTTATAATTAATGCCTTCTTCTTCAAGGATTTCTTTATACAAAAAACTAAAAAGATGTGGAAAATGGCTCAAATAAGCATAGTTTCTATCATGTTCTCTGAAACTCATTTCTGAAGTATTAGCTCCAAGTGCATTCCATGTATTTACTAAAACATTGGATTTCGTATTAATGGTTTCTTTAATTATGATTACCTCTTTATTTTTGAACAAATTGGGTTCAGCATTATTTGGACCAGTTTTATGGCTACCACAAATTGGATGAGATGAAATGAAGTTGCCTGGCAAGTCATGATCTTTAAGGAAATTTTTCGAGCTAGCAATATCAGTAATCAGGGCTTCTGGATAATGTTCACAAAAATATAAAATATTTTCTAACGTCTCGCTTTGTCTTGTACAAATAAAAATTAAACCAAAAGAGCCACTTACACTCTCATTATTGCTAAAAATTTTTTGATAGATATTATTTTCTGCCAGCAATTCACGATAGTCTTGGTTTGATTCTACACATGAAATATCTTTCTCACCCAGGCCCATGCTGATGGATGTGCCCATAAAACCTGAACCAACGATTAAGACTTTTTTATTCATCTGTTTGTTGTGAATTTAATGAGGTTTTCATTATTTCAATAAAAATNGATTTTAAATCTTCCTTGGGNTAAATAATTGCAAGCTCATCAATTTTTTTGAGTATTTCTGCTTCTCTAGCATCATCGTGAAGTTTCTTATCTAGATTTTTTTTTACTTTTCCAATTTGTTGAGAAAGATTTAGTCTTGATTCTAGCAAACCAATAATTTCTGAATCTATTGAATCTATCTCTTCTCTAATAAACAGTAAAGCTTTCTCATTATCCATATTTCTTCTCAAAATTAANCATAAATTCTTTTANCGTTTCNACTGATTTTAACTTCATAGGATTATATATGCTTGCCCTCATACCACCTACTGTTCTATGGCCTTTTAAATNCTCCAAACCTTCTAAGCTAGCTTCTCGTAAAAANGTGTCTTCAAGATCATTATCAGNAATTGTAAATACCACATTATTGATGGATCTTTGGGCAATGTTTACTGGATTTTGATAAAAATCTGAGCTATCAATTAGGTCATATAAGATATTCGATTTTTTTTGACTCTGTAACTCCATTTCTTGGACTCCACCATTTTTTAAGTACCAATTAAACATTTTCCCAGCAAGATACCAGCCAAAAGTATTTGGAGTATTAAGCATTGATTCTTCTTTTGCATGGGCATCATACCTCAAGATATTTGGCAAACTGGCATTTGATTGCTCCACTAGTTCTTTTTTTGCAATAACTAATGTAATCCCTGATGGGCCAAAGTTTTTTTGTGCACAAGCATAAATAAAATCGTATTTAGTAATATCAATATTTTCAGAAAATAAGCATGAAGACATATCAACAAATGAATAAGAATTAAAGTTTGGATCTTGTGTAATTCTTATGCCCTGTATTGTCTCATTTTTACAATAATGCACTAAAGAGGATGTCTCTTTTATATCCCATGCTTCAAATGAGTCAATACTTGTAAAATTATTATCTTTAGATGAAGTACAAACATTTAAATTACAAATTTTTGAGGCTTCTTTTACTGCTTTTGCTGACCATGAACCAATTTCTGCAAAATTTGCGGTATCTCCCAGATAGGAAAAATTCATTGGTATTAAAGAAAATTGTAAGGTGGCGCCTCCTTGCATGAAAATAACATCATAGGAATCTGGTATCGAAAGAAGTTTTCTTACTGAAGCCTCAGCATTGATAGCTAATTCTTTGAAAGTATTATCGCGATGGCTTATTTCTATAATTGATGAGCCTATGCCACTGAAATCTAAAAGTTCTGCTTGTACTTCTTCTAAAACTTCTAAAGGCAAAGTTGCCGGACCAGCACTAAAGTTATGAATTCTATTCTTCATCTAGACTTTCTTTAAAGCCTACTGCATCAACAAGCATCTCTGCTTCTCTTGTTGTGACTACTTTTACTCCTTGAGTATTTCTTCCAATGACACTTATTTGATCAACTTTAGTTCTTATCATTGTTCCTTTATTACCAATTAGCATTACTTCATCACCATCTAAGACCTGCTCTGCAGCGACCATTTTTCCATTTCTTGTTGATGTATTTAATGCAATAACTCCCTTACCACCTCTTTTTTGACCACTGAATTCAGAAATATTAGTTCTCTTTCCATATCCATTTTCACTCAAGGTAAGCAGTTTAGCTTCTGGTATAACTTTTATCATTGAAATAACCTTATCGTTTTTAGNTATATTCATTCCCCTAACACCACGTGTAGATCTACCCATTGCTCTAACATCAGACTCAAGGAACCTAATTGCTTTACCAGATTGTGAAGCTAAGCAAACTTCATTGTTACCGTCAGTAATAATTGTTCCAATTAATTTATCTCCCTCATCTAGATTAATTGCTCTCAGGCCAGGTGCATATTTCTTTTGAAAAGCTGTAAGNGCTGTTTTCTTAACAACACCATTCTTGGTAGCCATAATAATGAAATGACCATCTTTATATTCATCTACTGGAAGGAATGATGTGACTTTTTCATCTTCATCTAGTGGTAAAACATTAGAAATTGGTCTTCCTTTCGCTGTTCTGGACATCACTGGGAGTTTATATATTTCCAACCAGTGCACTTTCCCTTTAGTGGTGAAACATAAGACCTGAACATGAGTATTCAACACTAGAACCTGCTTAATAAAATCTTCTTCTCGTAATGCTGATGCAGTCTTACCAACCCCACCTCTTCTTTGCGATCTATATTCTGCAAGNTGTTGAGTTTTTACAAANCCATTGTTGGATATGGTAAAGACCCTTTCCTCTTCTGGAATNAGGTCTGCATCATCGATTGTTAATCTTCNTTCAATTATTTCTGTTCTTCTCTCATCGCCAAAATTTTCTTTAATTTCATTAAGCTCTTCCTTAACAACTTCTACTAACCTTGATTTGTTATTAAGAATCTCTTGTAAAGCTTTTATTTGTTTTACTAGCTCCTCATATTCTTCATTTAGCTTGTCTGTCTCCAGTGCTGTAAGTCTACTAAGCCTTAATTCTAAGATTGCTTTGGCTTGAACAAGTGAGAGTTTGTATTCATTTCCATTTAGACCAAAACCCTCCTCTAAACCNTCTGGTTTNCATATTTCTGGATCTGATACTTTGTCTAATAATGGCTTAATTGTTGCTGCTGACCAATTTCTTTCACACAAACTATCTGCTGCAACTTTAGAATTTTCTGATTTTTTAATAATGTCTATCACTTCATCAATNTTGGCGATTGCAACAATGAGACCTTCAACAATNTGGCCCCTTTCTTTTGCTTGTCTAAGCTCATATANAGATCTATTAGTTATTACTTCTTTTCTGTGTTCTAAGAAAATATTTAAAAGTTGNTCTAAGTTACAAAGTTGTGGTTTGCCATCTACAAGCACAACATTATTGATACCAAATACTTGTTCTAGCTGTGAATGTTTAATGAGATTATTCAATACTACTTCTGGGACTTCGCCCTTTTTAAGCTCNATAACTACTCTCATTCCGTCTTTGTCTGATTCGTCTCTTATCTCGCCGATACCTTCAAGTTTTTTATCTTTGACTAATTCAGCAATTCTTTCTAGCATTCGAGCTTTATTAACCATGAAAGGTATTTCAGTAATAATAATTGCTTCCTTGCCGCCCTTCATTTCTTCAAAGGATGTCTTTCCTCGAACATAAACTTTACCTTGTCCTGTTCTGTAGGCTTGTTCAATTCCATCTATGCCAGTGATTATTCCACCAAGTGGAAAATCAGGTCCTTTAACAATTTTTAGTAGATCTTCAATCGTAGATTCTGGATTATCTAATATGTGCAAACATGCATCTAAAACTTCTGTCAGATTATGAGGTGGAATATTTGTAGCCATCCCCACTGCTATACCTGATGAACCATTAATTAATAGATTAGGAATTCTTGTAGGTAAGACATCTGGAATGTCTTCAGTCCCATCATAGTTGGGTGAGTAACTTACGGTTTCTTTTTCAATGTCTGCCAAGATTTGATCGGTAATCTTTTGCATTCTGATCTCTGTGTATCTCATTGCTGCTGCTGAATCACCATCAATGCTTCCAAAGTTACCTTGCCCTTGAATAAGTGGATAACGCAATGAAAAGTCTTGTGTCATTCTTACAATAGCGTCATATACAGCTGTATCACCATGAGGGTGATATTTACCTATAACATCACCAACTACTCTGGCTGATTTTTTGTTTGGTTTGTTGTATGTGTTAGAAAGTTTGTGCATAGCAAAAAGAATTCTTCTATGAACTGGTTTCATGCCATCTCTAGCATCGGGCAGAGCTCTTCCTACAATGACACTCATTGCATAGTCCAAATAGGACTTTTTTAACTCTTCTTTAATGTCAACAGAAAGGACTTCTTTAGCAAACTCTTGCACGGAGCTATTTTATCATAGTGAAAGGAACTAATCTTTAAATTCTGCTACTAATTTGGAAATACTTTCCTTTGCATCGCCAAAAAGCATTCTTGAATTTTCTTTAAAGAAAAGTGGGTTCTGCACACCTGCAAAACCGGAGGCCATTGATCTTTTTAAAACTATGACTGTTTTAGCTTTATAAACCTCTAATATCGGCATTCCATAAATTGGGCTGCCTGGCTCTTCTGTTGCTGATGGATTCACAACATCATTAGCACCAATTACTATAGCGATATCGACGGTATCCATTTTTGGGTTTATGTCTTTGGGTTCAAGGAGGTTATCGTATGAAACATTAGCTTCTGCAAGCAAAACATTCATGTGGCCTGGCATCCTTCCCGCAACAGGGTGGATACCAAATGAAACCTCGCATCCATTTTCTTCTAATAAATCTCCCAATTCTTTTACAACATGTTGAGCTTGAGCAACAGCCATACCATAACCTGGAACAATCAAAGCAGATCTTGCTGCCTCAACAACTAGGTAAGCATCTTCAGCTGATATTGGTTTTATCTCACCATCTATTTCTGCACTACTGGAACCTGAACTTTCATAACCAACAAAAAAGATATTGTAGAGAGTTCGATTCATAGATTTAGCCATAATAAGGGTTAGAACCAAACCAGATGCTCCTACCAAACAACCTGCAACTATCAAAGCAGTATTGGTTAAAAGCACTCCAGCAGAAGCAGCTGCAATACCAGACAAAGAATTTAAAAGTGATATAACTACNGGCATATCACCGCCACCAATTGGGACTACAAATGCTAAACCAGTAAGAAGNGATATTATCAGAATNACTATAAATACCTGCTGGATAATTTCGAAATTGAAACTNTAAATTCCCAGACTAGTTACTGCTATTTGGATAATTGCAACAACGATGAATATTAAGCTAAAGATNAAAAACCATCGGGAGAATTTATTTACAAAATTACTTGAACCTTTCAGCATTTCAGAAAGCTTTAAAAATGCTATNACACTTCCACTAAATGTCACTCCACCAATAATTACTGTGGCGTAAGTAATAATCATTAATAAAGATATTGTTGTCATATTATTGAATTCTGACCAAGCTAAAAAGAAAGAGGAAAGACCTCCAAAACCATTAAATAAAGCAACCATTTCCGGTATAGANGTCATNTTTACTTTGAGTGCAAAGATGGAACCGATTAAACCTCCCAAGACTATTGCAGATAATACTAATAGAGGATTGATGATCTCTACAATTGTTACTAAAACGGCTAAAAACATCCCTGCTGAAGAAACAAGGTTACCTGAAGCTGCAGTATCTTCTTTAGACAGCATCTTAAGACCATAAATAAACAGCATGGCTGAGAAAATATAACCAAGTTGCTGAANTATTTGAAAATCTAAATCAATCATTTCTTCTTGAACATCCTTAGCATCCTATTGGTTACTAAATAACCTCCAAAAACATTTATCGAGGCGAAAGTGATTGCGGAAAAGGCTAAGACCATTTGAAGATTGCTTCCCGTATCTAAACTCAAAGCTCCCACTAACGTAATTCCACTAATTGCATTAGCCCCAGACATTAGAGGGGTATGCAGAGTACTCGGTATTTTAGAGATAAGTTCCAAGCCTAAGAATATTGCTAAAANCAATATAAAAAAAAGTAATAAAAATATTTCCATTATTTGAAAGCCTCATTAAGAATTGCACCATCATGCACAAGTAGTGAAGATTTAATGATTTCATCATTTAAATCAAGCTTTAGAGACTTTTCTTCAATTGAATAGAAATCTGTTATGAAATTTATGAAATTATTACTCAATGCAAAAGATGCATGATTGGCTACCAATGAGGGCAAATTAGACAAACCCATCACTCTCACTCCATGAATGTCTTTAATTTCATCGAGTGATGAACCTTCAACATTGCCACCAGTCTCAACTGCCATATCGAAGACAACACTTCCTGGTTTCATATTTTTAAGAGTGTCGTCATCTACCAGCTTTGGTGCTGGCTTACCAAATAGCTGTGCTGTTGTAATGACAATATCTGATCTAGCACATACTTCGCTTTGCATTTTTTTCTGTAATTTAATCTGTTCTGACGACAATTCCTTAGCATAACCCTGATCTGTTTGCCCAGTATCTCCGAGATCTANTTTTACAAATTTTGCACCCAGAGATTTAACNTGTTCTTCAACGACAGGACGTGTATCAAATGCCTCTACCTTGGCTCCAAGCCTTTTNGCTGTTGCTATAGCTTGCAGACCAGCAACTCCAACACCTATNACAAAGACTGAAGCTGGTTTAAGTGTGCCTGCAGCAGTCATCATCATTGGCAGGGCCGATTTAAGTTCTTTAGCTGACTCAATCACAGCTACATATCCAGCAAGGTTTGATTGGCTGCTAAGCACATCCATCTTTTGCGCTCTAGTAATACGAGGTATAAATTCCATGCTCACAGCTGAAATATTATTTTGCTGAAANGAAGAAAATTGACTTCTATTTGCAAATGGTTCCATAAGNCCNAAAAAGATAGATTTATCTTTCATTGTGGTAATCTCATGATCAGACAATGGACTAGGAGACATTAGAGTATTTGATGATGCAATACATTCTTCTCTAGAAACCACCTTTGCACCCATTTCTTGNAAAATAGAATCATCAACATCAATCCCATTACCTATACCGCTTTCAAAAACGACATTAATACCCATATCTAGAATAGGTTTTAGAGTGTTTGGATGTAAACTTGATCTAAGATCTTTTTGGTTTTTTGGTCTGATAGCCCCTAAAATCATAAAATTAATAATGTCTAAAGATATACTTTAACTTATGGAAAATTTTGATCAATTAGAATTAGAAAAATTCACAAAATTGGCTGACCANTGGTGGGACCCCAATGGTAAATTTAAACCATTGCATTTAATAAATCCCTTGAGAACNAGTTACATAGAAAAAAGAGCAACAATAGATGGGGCTGAGATACTAGATATAGGATGTGGAGGCGGAATTCTTGCTGAATTATTAAGTCGTAAAGGAGCTAAAGTTACTGCCATTGATCTTGCTGATGGACCGCTTAATGTAGCTAAAATTAGACAACAGGAATCTAAATTGCCAATAAAATATAGAAAAATTAGTACAACAGATATCGTTAAAGAAAATAAAAAATTTGATGTTGTTACATGTTTAGAGATGCTTGAGCATGTGCCTGACCCATCTATGGTTGTGAAAGAATGTGCACAATTATGTAAGCCTGGTGGACATTTATTTTTTTCAACCATTAACAGGAATTTAAAATCTTTTGTGTTTGCTATTCTAGGAGCTGAATATATTTTAAACATTCTCCCACAAGGAACTCACGAATTTGAAAAACTAATCAAACCATCTGAAATGAAGAGCTTTATTGATTCAGCTGAATTAGATTTTGAAGAAGTAAAAGGTATGTCATATCTGCCATTTTTAGATATTGTTAAATTAACAGATGATCCTTCTGTAAATTACATCATTCATGCAACCAAAAAATAAAGTAGTTCTTTTTGATCTTGATGGCACATTAATNAACTCTGCGCTGTCCTTTCACAAAATAGTCAATAGACTCAAGGCAAAGGAAAACCAGGACCCTGTTGATTTTGAAGTTGTTAGAAAATATTCTTCACGAGGAGCTACGTTGGTCCTAAAAAGTGCTTTTCCAGCGGCATCAAATGAAAAAATAGCTACATTAAAAGCTATTTTCTTAGAACAATACAAAGAACTTATGACTTCGAACATTACTAAATATGATGGGGTAGATGAATTGCTCCAATATTTAAAAGACAAGCATATCGCTTGGGGGATTGTAACTAATAAGTCGGCAATTTATACGAAGCCAATTATTGAGAAATTAAATTGGGATAAAGCTACAAAAGCTATAATATGTCCTGAAGATATAAATGAAGTTAAGCCGAGCCCAGAGGGAGTCTACAAAGGATTGAAAATCCTAAATGGTACTTCAGCAGAATCATACTATGTGGGCGATCATGAAAGAGATATTGAGACTGCAAAAAATGCTGGAGTTATTTCAATAGCATGTACATATGGTTACCACGAAAATGACCCAAAGAACTGGAAAGCTGATCATGTGGTTGACAGTCCAACTGATATCATGGAAATAATATGAAGCATGTTCCAAAATTAGAAACCAAGAAAAACCTTTTGGCTGATAAAAATATCCTGATAACTGGAGCTGGCTCGGGCATTGGAAGAGCTGTAGCAAAAGCTTCAGCCCAGCATGGAGCAAACCTTATACTGCTCTCTAAAGATATTAAGAAGCTATATTCTTTGCAAGATGAGATATGTACTGCTGGCCTTAAGGACCCTTTAGTTGTAGAACTAGATTTTTTTAAAGCGAAGGAAAAGGATTACAAGACCTTGGCTGAAAATTTATATGATCAGTATGAGAAGCTGGATGGCCTTGCTCATATAGCAGGCATTCTAGGATATCTATCTCCTATGATTAATACATCTTTAAGTCAGCTTAAGACTGTTATGCAGGTAAACTTTGAAAGCAATTTCTTATTAACTCAACTTGCATTACCTCTCATTATGCAAGCAAAAAATCCATCTATTATTTTTACTTCTTCGGGAGTTGGTAGAAAAGCCAGAGCTTTTTGGACTAGTTATTCGATCTCAAAATTCGCTGTTGAAGGACTTATGCAAAGTCTTGCTGATGAATATGAAAAGGATATGAGGGTAAACTCATATAACCCAGGGCCAACCAGAACTAATATGCGTGCTCAAGCATTTCCTGCAGAAGATCCAAATTCATTAAGAACGCCAGAAATGATTGCAGACGATTATCTATGGTTATTATCTGATGAATGCAAAGAAACAGGAGTAATGTATAACTTTCATGAATGACTTAATTGAAGCTTTGAAGAAAGGAGTAGTAATTATTACTTTTAAAAAAATAGATACCGGTGAAATTCGCATAATGCCTTCTACTCTCAATTCAGAGTTTATGCCCAATGGATCAAAAATATTTAGTATTTCACCTGAAAGCCAAACTATTATGGTTTGGTCACTTGATAAAAAAGCATGGCGAGACATACGATCGGATACAATAATAGAATGGAGTACTCAAGATGACTAAATTTAACAACAAACTTTTTTTAATAGCCTTTATGTTTTTATCTTTTTTTGGCTTTCCAAGTAATTTTTCTGTGATGACTTTTAACGTCGAAAACCTTTTCGATAATCTCGATGACCCTCAGAAAGAAGATGAAACTTATTTACCAATTTCAATGAAGAAATCAAAACTGCATATTGATCAATGCAATAAGATTGAAGTTTTTAAATGGAGAGATGACTGTCTTAATATAGATTGGAATGATGAGGTCATTGAATATAAGTTAAACATAATAGCTGAAACGATACTTTCCTATGAAAAACATGGGCCTGATGTGATTGGCCTTCAGGAAGTTGAGAATGAAAATATTCTAAAGCAACTTTTCAGTCGGCTAGAAAAACATGGTTACAACTTTTATACACTCGTTGAAGGCAACGATGATCGAGGTATTGATAACGCTTTTATCTCAAAATATGAAATTCTTGATTCAAAGCTGCATCAAATAGAATTTTCAGGTGGCTCTAAGGATCAAATTGGAGATACAAGGCCAATTTTGGAAAGCGTATTCTTAATAGATGATAAACAAGTTTCTATTTATAACGTTCACTTTCCTGCTCCTCATAATCCACTATTTATGCGAAAAGATGCCTTTAAAACACTAGATAAGCTTGGTCGTCAGAATAAAATAATGTCAATTGCTTTAGGTGACTTTAATGTTACTTCTGCAGAAAATGCTCAAGAAAAACTCTACGAAAGTATTAATAAAAACTGGTTTGTGTCACATATCGATCAATGCTCTAACTGCAAAGGAACAAACTATTACTACAGAGATGACAGGTGGTCTTTCTTAGATGCAATTATGCTCAAAAAGGATGGTTCCAGTGCATTTATAGAAAAAAGTGTTCAAATAGTTAGAGCTGATGCACATACAAGGGATGATGGAAGTCCAATTAGGTTTAATTCCAAAGGCTTATATGGTGTCTCTGATCATTTTCCTGTTGTTGTAAAAATTAAAACTTATTGAATCTTTAAAAGATTTTGTAATTTACTAACTTCTTTTTGTGAAAATTTTTTCCAACCACCAGGTTTGAGGTTTTCTGGCATGATTATTGGCCCATACCTTAGGCGCATTAGTCTATTAACCGTTAATTTTTGGGTGCCCCATATTTTTCTAACCTCACGATTCTTGCCAGTGAATAAACAAACATAGAACCAGTGATTCTTTGACTTTGAAGTTTTTTTAACAGCCACTACATCAGAAAAACTAGATTGTTCTCCGTTAATATTTACGCCATTCATTATATTTTCTAACTTTTTATCTGAGATATCGCCGTAAACTCTACAGAGGTATTCTCTATCAATCTTGCTGCTAGGATGAGCTAAAAGATTTACAAAATCTCCATTATTAGAAAAAACTAAAAGTCCGGAAGTATTCACATCCAATCTACCAACCATAATCCATTTGCCCTTTTTTCTTGGTGGCAGCGCCACAAAAACACTATCATTTTTATCAGTAGGAACGTTTGAGCAAACTTGACCTATCGGCTTATGATAAATCAGGACTTCTGTAGCAGGGTTAATTTCTACTACCAAGTCTTCACCATCAATATTAATAACATCGTTATCTTCAACTAAAGAATTTTGATTAGCATTTTTATTATTGAGGGTTATATTTTTGGATTTAAAAATCTCATTTATATTACGGCGAGAGGCAAAACCTAAGTTTGCCAAGTATTTTGAAATTTTTTCTCTATTGGGCTGGAGCTTCGTGCTCAATTGAATCGTCCTGAAGTTTAAGTTCTGGAGAAATATCTTCTATCTCTGGTAAATCTGGCAATACAGGAAGATCGTCGAGCGTTTTCATGGAAAAATCATCTAAAAATTTCTGTGTTGTTATAAATAATGCAGGCCTCCCAGGAACATCTCTATACCCTTTAATTTTGATCCAACCTTGATCCATCAGAATTTTTATTACGTTAGTAGCAACATTCACACCTCTTATATCTTCAATATCCCCACGAGTAACTGGTTGCATGTAAGTGATGATTGAAAGTGTTTCTAAAGTTGCTCTTGATAATCTTAAAGGCTTAACTTCCCATAATTTTGCTACATCTTGAGCATATTCTTGATTTAATTGGATCCTATAACCAGTTGAAACTTCAACTAAGTCGTAAGGTTTTTTTTCGTATTCTTCTTTTAAAACAGTTACTGCATGCAATACTTTTGCCTCATCTTCAGCACTTTGAACTTCCAGGAGCTCACCAATATCTTTGATCGTGAGCGCTCTATTGGCTGCAAGTAGTAGAGCTTCTGTTCTTTGCTTAATATCCATTAGTGCACCACCTCTTCTGCTCCTTTGAAATAAATCTCTCCAAACTGTTCTGCTTGAACTATTTCAACATACCCTTTTCTATTCAGCTCTAATGCTGCAGATAAAATAACTGAAACTGCTAATTTTGATTCGCCACTCAGGATGAGCTCGGGTAGCGAAATAAAGTCTCTTTCTTTCAAACTATCAAGCATAAGTTTCATTTTAGATTCTACTGTTATGTTCTCAAGCTTAATCTTATGGCTTGTTAGCCTTACCATTTCATCGAGCATAGAGCGCAAGGCAAAGGTTAAGTCATTCTTATCATAATTATTCTTTGGTTTTGGTAATTCAAATTCTGGTAGTTTTCCTGATGCAGGAAAAATATCTCGATCAATTCTAGGCATTTCATCAAGCTTAAACGACACCTCTTTAAACCTTCTGTATTCCTGCAATCTTCTTAATAGCTCTGCTTTTGGATCTTCTTCAACTTCTTCATTGTCTTCTTCTCTAGGCAACAATATTCTAGATTTTATTTCTGCTAAGTAGGCTGCCATTGCTAAGTAATCACCGGCTAATTCATATTCAAAGTCATCCATCATTTCAATATAAGCAATATATTGATCAGTAATTTCAACTAAGTTAACTTCTAAAATATCAAGGTTTTTTCTTTGGATAAGATAAAGTAAAAAATCCATTGGACCTGAAAAAACATCCAATAAAAGCAGCAAGGCTTTTGGTGGTACATACAGATTTTCTGGTAATTGATCTACAGGATTCCCTTTAACCTTTGGTAATGCTATTTCTTGGACGGCTTCCATACACTAGATATTGTATATAAAAAAGAAAATAAATACTAAATATTGTGTTTTATAGCAAATAAATTATTTCTTTTAAATTGTTTCATGTTTCAAAGGAAAGTTACCCTCTGATGATGTAAAATTGACTGCTCTGCATTAATAAAAAATGAAATATATAACCGACAATAGTAGGATTTTATCAAGGGAAGAACTTTCATCTCCTGAAGAAATTACAAATGAGATTCCGTTAGACAAGGAGTCCTCTAAATTAATATTCGGTGCAAGACGAAGTATAAGCCAGGTTCTGCACAGACAAGACGATAGGCTCATTGTGGTTGTTGGTCCATGTTCTATACATGACCCTAAATCTGCAATTGAATATGCTCAACTATTAAAAGATTTCTCAAATTCTGTCGAAGATGAGCTGGTACTTGTAATGCGTGTATATTTTGAGAAGCCAAGAACAACAATTGGTTGGAAAGGCTTAATTAATGATCCAAGAATTGATAACTCATTCAAGATTAATGAAGGCTTGAGGGTTTCCCGTAAACTCTTAAAGGACATTGCAGACTTGGGTATGCCTACTGGCACCGAATTCTTAGACCTTATATCACCACAGTATGTTTCAGACCTTGTGAGTTGGGGTGCTATTGGAGCAAGAACCGCTGAAAGCCAAGTTCATAGAGAACTTACTTCAGGGCTTTCTTGTCCTATGGGTATTAAAAATTCTACTAAAGGCGACATTCAGGTAGCAATTGATGCACTCAAATCAGCTCAATATCAGCACGTATTCTTGGGTACAACAAAAAAAGGTAAAGTCGCTATTTTCAAAACTTCTGGTAATGATGATACGCATATAATTCTCAGAGGTGGCATTGAACCAAACTTTTATCCGGAAGACGTTCAAAATTGTGAGCAGGCCTTGCAAGCTAACGATGTGAATGCAAATGTCATGATTGATTTCAGTCATGGCAATAGTAAAAAGAATCACGAGAACCAAAAGAAAGTCTGTGCTTCAGTATGCACTCAAATCAATGAAGGCAACAAAAACATTATTGGGGTCATGATTGAAAGCCACCTAAAAGAAGGGGCGCAAAAAATTTCAGATAATCTTGAATATGGTAAAAGCATCACAGATGCATGCGTTCACTGGGAAGAAACAAAAAAATTACTCAATGACCTTGCTTCCTCAGTAAAAGCTAGGAGGCAACTTGGATAAAACATTTAAATTCAGCATAGAAATGGCTGAAACACTTGGTTTAAACTGTGCTGTGCTTTTAGAGTATTTAAAAGAATCAAATTTAAAAAAAACTAAAATCGAGGACCTTTTAAGCGCTTTAACGTTTTGGGATGAAAACGAATTAATGAGTGCCTTAATAGATTTAAATGTTAGAGGTCTTATCAGTCTAGATACAGATAAAAAAATAGTAAGCACTGCTAATACTCAATCAAGAGTAAAAATATCAACACCTAGAAAAATTCAAAAAAATACTATTCAAAATGACTGGAAACCTTCTGATGATGTTCTTGAGATCCTTACTAGATCAGGCATGGCAGAATCATTTATCAAAGAATTAATTCCAGAGTTCATTATTTACTGGTCAGAAAGACCAGACGTACTGATCTCTTATAATTCAAAATTTATTGAACATGCAAGACTGAAATGGGCTCAACACAATGCTGAAGTTGATACTAAAAAATCTCCTACTACCATTGCTGATGATTGGAGCCCTACCGAAGATTGTTTGGATATTATTAAAATGACTGGTATTGATAATTCTTTTGCTCAAGACCATCTCCCTGAATTTATCCTCTATTGGAAACAAGATGGAAGAGCTTTTACGTCATGGGATATTAAATTTTTGGATTTTATTAAGAAAAAATGGAATTATAATGTTGAACATTCATCTAATGGACATAAACAAGAATTTGACTTTTATGATCCATACAAGGAGACTGTAGGGTCTCCAGAAAGCAGTGATAGCAATACACTAACCAATTTAAGGGAAAAATATAAAATATAATGAATAAGAAAAATATAAGGGCATCTGCGGTAATACTAGCAATTACTGTGATCTGGATGATTTCAGGTTACTTTGCTCAATCCGAGCCAGTTGAATATAGGGCGCCAGTTCAAAAAGAATCAGTGCTGGTAAGTAAGTCCGAGGCAACAGATTTTAGACTGCCAATAACTGTAAAAGCCGAGTCTCAAGCTTTTTCAAAGGTTGATATTAAATCTCAAACTTCCGAAAAAATAATCAATGTTGCATATTTAGACGGTGATTTCGTTAAGGAAGGTTCTCTCATC
>NYUL01000019.1 GCA_002684055.1 Gammaproteobacteria bacterium | reverse complement strand
CCTCAACGGCACCAGACCCAAACTGTTCTTCACCCTACATATGGGTTGTGTCGATATGCTTGTTTTTATTATGTCTGAATTGCTCCCACAGATTAATGTTTTGTATACCCCAGCAAAAAACAAAAAACTTGAGAGCGTGCTTAAAAAAATAAGAGAAGCGAACGGCGCAAAAATGCTTCCTGCTACTAAGAAAGGTGTGCAAAGGCTTCTTAAGAGCTTCTTGGCTGATGAAAATTTATTGGTTGCATCAGATTTGGTGCCACACGACAAAGGGGCATATGAAAGTTTTTTTAATAAAGAGTGTTTTTGTATAGATTTAATNGAGAAGCTTTCACAAAAAAAATCACATGATTTATATTTTGTTTATTTAACTAAAGGTAAAACAAAAAAATACCAATTCAAGCTTAAAAAATTAGACAGCCCAATCACCACNAAGGAAATGAATGGCTTTTTTGAAGAAGCTATTAGGTCTGCGCCTGAGTTGTACGGTTGGGAGTACAAGAAGTTTAGAAAACTAAAACCAAACAACTCAAATATATATTAATTTCTCCAAAAAGAGGGGACCATCAATATTAGTACCCCAAACAGCTCTAGCCTTCCAACCACCATTGCTAAAGCCANAGAAAGCTTGCCTACATCGGTCAGACNAGAGTAGTTCTCTGATAAAGCTCCCAGCCCCGGCCCTAAATTATTTATGGCTGCAGCCGTCCCTGAGAAAGCAGAATAAAAATCTACATCTTGAAAAATAAGAATAAATAAAAACAANAGAAANAAGGTTATATATATCGCTATGAATGAAAANACTGCCTCNATTTGACNNGAAACNACCTTCTCNCCATTAAGNTTTACGCTTTTTATTGCATTAGGNTGCATAATTTTTGTCATATTAGAGAACCCAACNTTTANCATAAGCAGAACACGCCATNCTTTCATTCCTCCGCCAACNGAACCAGAACANGCACCAATAAAAGCCACAATAAAAATTAAAAAACCNACAGATTCGCCNAATGCAGATAGGGGCTCAAGAGTAAAGCCTGTTGTGGTAACAATTGAGATTGTTTGAAAAACACCATATCTCAGCGCATTATCAAAAGAAAACCCCTCTTTTATGTAAAGAGTCACCACAGAAATAAGAACTGTGACCAAAACAATAAATAAGAAAAACCTTAACTCATCATTCCCAAAATAGTACCTGAAGCTTTTCTTTGTAAAAGACAGAAAATGTAAACCAAAGTTGGTGGCAGAAACCAACATAAAAACAACAGCAACTANCTCAATAGCTTGNTTNTTGAAATNACCAAAGTTTTCGTTATAGATTGAAAAACCACCAATTGAAACAGTNCTAAATGAATGGCAAAAAGCTTCAAACCACGTCATTCCAGCCANCCAATATGAGAACACACAGGCAAGCGTAATGATGATNTAAAACTTTAACAATGATCTTGCTGTCTCTCTAAGNCTTGGTGAAAAGCTTTTGTCTGCAAAACCTGANGTCTCTGCTTGGAGCACNTTCATTCCNCCTGACACGACAGGAATGATNGCAAGCACAACTATCACAAGACCAACNCCNCCTGCCCACTGAAGNAGCTGTCTNTACAACAACACATGGTCTGGCAACAAAGAAAGATCTGCAATAACAGTNGAACCAGTNGTGGTTAGACCAGATATNGCTTCAAACAAACTNTCACTGAANGGNATNTTGTTATTTAAAAANGGGATTGAGGCNAAAAGAGAGATAAANNCCCAAGTTAAAAAAGTAATAATAAAACCATCTNTGGGNGTGTAAGAAAACTTTTTCTTCCTCAGTGTTAAAGAAATNAATAAAGAATATGAAACACAAGAAAGATAAATCCANAACATGTTGCCATCCAATGAATNGCCAAAATAGCTNATTAATAATGGAGGCAGAACAACAAANGTTCCAAAAAANAACAGCGTTGGCCCNAGGAACCTTAANAGTTTAAGNGCTGNAATCATCTNAATTTTTCGTAAAAAGNGTCTATTACGTCCTTGTCTTTATAAAAAACAATNAGGTGNTCGTTTTCNNGTATTACGGTATCNCCNTGAGCCATAATCACCTCATCGCCTCTTGTTATTGCTGGCACACTAATGGTCTCATCTAGGCCAAGATCTGATATACATTTACCTTCAAGTTTTTGTGATGATGAGTCTACACCTATTTCAATAGCTTCAGCCATTCCCTTTTTTACTTTATGTACATTTGATACAGACCCTTTTCTAATGAACTTTAAAACATGGGACACAGTAATCTGAACAGGAGATATTATTATGTCTAACTCATTCTTNCCAACCAAATCAAAATAGGCNTCTTTGTTAATAATAGTNATGGTCTTTTTTGAACCNAGNTTNTTAGACATTAAAGAACANAGGACGTTTGATTCATCATCTTGTGTAACTGCTATAAAAACATCACANTCTGAAATTCCNTCAGANGANAANAAGTCNTTATCNGCAGCATCTGCATTTAGNACAAGAACATTGTCTANNTCTTCAGAGGCTTGCTCACACTTNTTTATATTTTTTTCTATTAGTTTGGTNTTGAATTCATTATTTATTTTTTTAACAAGAGACTTTCCAATATTGCCTGCTCCTGCCACATAAATNTTTTTGTAATGNCTTTCTAGTTTTTGAAGCTCTTTTGTTACATCNTCAATATGTTTTTCATCGGCTATAAAGTAGACCTCATCACCTTCATTTATAGTTGTATCTCCTGTTGGTATNATTAGCTCATCACCTCTATATATTGCTGGTATTCTTGTTTCGTACTCTGGCAAATCATCCTTAAGCTCTTTAATTTGCCGACCCACAAGGACACCAGACTGCTTTGCATAAACACTCACAAGCTTTACTTTCCCCTCTGCAAAATCAAGAATCTCTAGAGCGCCAGGGTGATGGAGAAGGTTTTTGATTTCTTCTGTTATCAGATCTTCTGGATTGATAAAAAAATCAACAAAAGGTGTGATTTCTTTGGCAATTTTTGTGTAATCTGAACCTTTTAGGCGACAAACAATTCTGCCAGCATTAAATTTTTGTTTTCCAATAAGCGAAGCAAGTAAATTTGTTTCTTCTGAGTCTGTGAGGCATAACAAAAGGCTGCTCTCATCTAGCCCAGCTTTTGCAAGCGTTCTTGGTGAAGACCCATTTCCATGTATTGTCTGAATGCCCTCTACACCCTCAATGGGCTCAAGGTTTTCATTGTTGTTATCAATAACAACTACATCATTTTCTTCTGAGGAAAGCTCTTTAGCAACACTTCCACCAATGGAACCACCCCCCAATATGATTATTTTCAAATCAATAAATCTCCTTTAGAAATTATATCCCTTTTTGAGTTAAAGAAATCTAAAGAGCCGATAACTTTTTTCCCAGGAAATTTTACTTCTGAGATAGAAATAACCCCATTGCCACAGAAAACATTCAATGATTTTTTATTGAAGCTTTGTATTTCTCCTGGCGTTCCCTTCTCATTTGACTGAACATTTAGCTCCGTTACTTTTACTTCTTCTCCGTTTAATAAAAAAAAGCTTTGAGGCCATTTTCTGAAAGCAAGAAATTTATTGGCTATGGTCTGATAGCTTTCTTCCCAGCTTATTTTCCCTTCATCTCTTGTTATTTTGTTTGCATACGTTGCTTCTGAGTGGTTTTGGGTTAAAGCTTGAGCGCCTTCTGATATTTGTTCGATTACAGAACATATTGTGCTTATCGACTTGTTTAACAGCAAGCTTTCTACTTCAAAGAAATTCTTATTTTTTATTTCCGCCTCAATTTGCTTATAAACAGGGCCTTCATCTAAGCCCCTTTGAAGTTTCATGAAGCTTATCCCAGAAACTGTTTCGCCAGCCTGTATGGCACGCTGCATTGGTGCTGCCCCTCTATATTTGGGCAGCAATGAGAAATGAACATTTAGGCAGCCATGTTTGGGGTGCTCTAAAAGCCATTCAGGAATTATTTTTCCGTAAGCAACAACAACCAGAAGATCAATTTTGTAAGAAGCTAGTTTGGTCTTAGTCTCATTTGAGTTTAAATCATCAAACTGAAAGACTGGGACAGTATCGTCTAGCCCAGAAAACAGTGACTCTGTTTTTGACAAACCCCTGCCTGCTGTTTTGTTGGGCTGGGTAAGAACAAACTGAACAGAAAGCTTATCTGATGAAAGCAGTTTAGAAAAATGATCAAAGGCAATCTTTGGTGTGCCAGCAAAACCAATTCTAATTTTTGTTTTTACCATCCTTCATCTTCATAAGCTTATCTTTAATTCGGCCTCTTTTTAATGAAGACGAATAGTCAACCAGCAACTTTCCATTAAGATGATCAATCTCGTGTTGTATGCAATAACCCAAAAGCCCATCGGCAACTAATTTTTCACTTTCACCCCTAAGGTTTTGGTAGCTGAGCTCTATTTCTTTTGCCCTTGGTACCTCTTGCTGAAAGGTCGGGATAGATAGGCAGCCCTCTTTTGATGTTTCTTGCGTGCTATCTAACACAACAAAGCTTGGGTTTACTATGAATATTGGGTCTGTTCTGTCTTCAGAAAGGTCTATAACTATAAGCCTTTCATGAATGTCCACTTGAGTTGCTGCTAAACCAATCCCCTTGTCTTCATACATCGTGAAAAGCATGTCATTTGCTTTTTTTTCTAAACCACTATCAAAGTTTGTGATTGGTGCTGCTTTTTTTCTTAACCTTGGGTCAGGAAATGTTAAAATATTCAACCTATTCATAGATTAATTATTATAGTTTTATAAATATGGACAATATACAAGTTTCTGTAATTCTCGGTTCTGATTCTGATGTGGACCTAGGTAAGGCAGCTATTAAATCACTAAGGGGTTTTGATATAGCCTGCGAGCTGAAAGTTATTTCGGCACACCGCTCCCCAGATGTATTAGTAGATTATCTAAAAACTTCTAAAGAAAGAGGTTGTAAGGCCTATATTGCCATAGCAGGCATGGCAGCTCATTTAGCTGGTGCAGTTGCAGCCCATTCTTCAAGCCCTGTGCTTGGTGTGCCAACAGAACATAGTTTAAATGGGCTTGATGCAATTTTATCTACATTACAGATGCCAGCAGGAGTGCCGGTTGCCACATTTGCAGCTGGAACGGCAGGAGCAACTAATGCAGGTATTTTTGCAGCGCAAATGTTGGGCATTAAAGACCAAGACATGGCAAATAAAATGGTTGATTTTAAAAAAGAACTTAGAGAAAAAACCATAAAGAAAGACCAAAATCTTAATAGAGATTGAATACCACAAAAAAAACAGAAGTAGCCGCTAATTGGATTTTAAATAAAGAGGTGATTGCTTATCCAACCGAAGGTGTATGGGGGCTGGGCGGCCTATATATGCCTGAGATTATCGGTCTCGTCAGCAAGATCAAATCCAGGCCAATTGAAAAAAAATATATTTTGCTTTTTTCGTCCTTAGAGCTGCTAAATAAAAAATTTAAGATAGACCCTTATTATTTTCCTCTGCTAGAAAAATATCAACACACCTTCACAACAATGGTTATACCAACTACAAAAGGAAAAATAGCAGCGAGAATACCAAAACAATCAATGCTCTTAGAGTTTTTACAACAAATAAATGCCCCAATAA
>NYUL01000018.1 GCA_002684055.1 Gammaproteobacteria bacterium | reverse complement strand
CCCCCAATCAGGTTGGCATACTCATTAGATTTAAAGTCTGACATTCTTACAATTACTGGTTTGGGATAGAATGATGCAGCTATTGTAGAAATTCCCTCTGATAATTTGTCTATAAAAAAACTTACAGGATCATAATAACCAGATATTTTTGATGTAATTATTTTCGCTGTTTCAGCATCTACAGAATTAATATCTAATAGAGCTTTTGGGTGCACCCCAACCATTTTATTGATAATAAATTCCACTCTGGCGAGCCCAACACCTTCATTTGGAATCATTGAAAAGCTCATTGCTCTATCAGGGTTGCCTACATTCATCATTATTTTTACTGGAATCTCCGGCATAGAGCCAAATTTTATTTTGTCGACTTTGTGCTCAAGAATTCCTTCATAAACATTACCCTCATTACCCTCTGAGCAACTTACCGTAATAGGAGTTTTATCTAAAATATATTTTGTAGCTGTATTGCACCCTACGACAGCAGGTATACCAAGTTCTCTGGCTATGATTGCAGCATGGCATGTTCGGCCCCCTCTGTTTGTAACAATTGCTGAGGCAATTTTCATTATTGGCTCCCAGTCTGGGTCTGTCATATCGGTTACTAAAACATCGCCAGGTTTTACGTTATCTATTTCAGAAATATCTTTAATAATTTTTGCAGCACCTGATCCAATTTTCTGGCCTACGCTTTTTCCTGAAACTATAATTTTTGCTTTTTTAAGAAGTGTAAATTTTTCAAAATAATCTGTTGTCTTGCTCTGAACTGTTTCTGGCCTAGCTTGCAGAATATATATTTCACCGTTAATGCCATCTTTTGCCCACTCTATATCCATGGGCACCTTGTAATGGTCTTCTATAATTTTTGTGTATTTTGAGAGAGCAATAATTTCTTCATCATTTATTGAAAAAGTGTCAGCATCTTCTTTTTTAACTGGGACGTATTTGATGCTTTTGCCTACCTTATTATTGTTGGCAAAAATCATTTTCTGTGCCTTTTCCCCCAATGTTTTTTTTAAGATAGGAAATTTATTTTGCTCCAAAGCATTCTTAAAGACATAAAACTCNTCNGGNTTAACAGAGCCCTGNACAATGCCNTCTCCTAAACCATAAGAAGAAGTAATGAATATTGCGCCCTTAAAACCAGATTCGGTATCNAGAGTAAAAGCAACACCNGATGAACCAAGATCACTCCTAACCATTTCTTGGATGCCAACAGAGATNGAAAGNTCTCCTGTAAAATTTCTTAANCTNCGGTANGAAATNGCCCTATCTGTGAATAAAGANGCATATACTTTATGAATCGCTTCAAGTAAATTTTCNAANCCCTTTATGTTTAAAAAGGTTTCTTGTTGGCCTGCAAAAGAAGCATCCGGCAAATCTTCAGCAGTTGCAGAAGANCTAACNGCAAAACTCTTATCNTCTGTTGAGANNGTGTCCCACTCAGATTTTATCTGGTCAATCAACTTNTTGGGCAANGGAGTTTTTAGAATTAAACCTCTTAATTTTTNCCCAGNNCTTCTCAAATGATCTAAGTTTTCAACATCNAAAGAAGCAAGCTCGGCATCTATTTTTGNATTTAAACCACTATTAATTAAGAAATCATTAAAAGCATAAGATGTAACTGCAAAACCATCAGGGACCTTAACCCCTANATTACTGAGNTTGCTNATCATTTCNCCTANAGAAGAATTNTTACCACCNACAGTGTCAAAATCTTTAAGTGAAATTTGATTGAATTTTTTAATATAAGCTCTGGNCATAAGTTTCAATACTAAAAGTACAATTATATAATTTANTTGCCTATTACAGTTTATAGTTGCTTTTGGTTAAATTAAACCCAAATAAATTTTATGAATGACGCCTTAAAAAATATCCTCGAACGCAATTCNCANAGAAGTCTTGTGGAGCCTATTCCANGTGNAGAAGAGATGGAANTAGTATACAAAGCAGCTTTAAGAGCGCCNGATCATGCATGGNTNAGACCGACAAGCTTTATTGAGGTTCAAGGAGAAGGCTTAAANCGTTTATCANAGGCCTTTGGNGANTATGCAAAAAAANATATTAGCAACCTTGAGNNAGANAAGTTAGAAAAATACAAAGCAGCACCTTTTAGGGCGCCAATGGTNATAATTTTGATTAATACCCCCAAACAACATGCGAAGGTTCCAGAAACTGAGCAGATAATGTCNTCAGCTGCAGCTGCTCAAAATATTCTTCTGGCATTAAATTCTTTGGGATATGCCGGCATATGGAGAACAGGAACTTTTGCACTTAATAAGAATATTTGTAAATACTTNGAGCTTAATTCAGACCAGCAAGTACTAGGATACTTGTATGTTGGAACGCCTGAAGGTGCTGCAAAAAAAATACCTAACNTAGACCCAAAAGACTACGTTACGAAATGGAAATAACGATATGAATTTTAAGGTTTTCTANATTCCTTTGAGCCTATCCGGACTCTTCTTCTTTATTTATATTCTTTTAGCATCAACAACAAACTTCATATCAGTTGAGCCTGGCTACGCAGTTGGTGAAATTTCTAGATGGTGTGAGCGTATCAGTGATGGCTATTTTAGAGAACCAGCAAATGCATTGAGTAACATTGGTTTTATGCTAACTGGCCTCTTTATGTTCTGGATCTTAGCAAATGAAAAGAAAGTAAAAGGCAGCAGGTTTCACGGCCCAACAATTACTGCCTTAACATATGCCAGTGCCGCTGTATTCTTGGGGCCTGGTTCAATGCTTATGCATGGGACGCATACAGCTTGGGGGCAATGGGCNGATTGGCTCAGNATGATTATGTGGATTTCAATACCCTGGTTNGTAAATATTTTCACTATCAAGAACTGGAGAGAGTCTCTATTCTTAAAAACTTATTTACTAATAGTTGGAGTTTATGGAATTCTAAGTTGGTTCTTGGGCACTGATCTCGGTATCAATTTCAATTTTTGGTTTCTATCAATTTCTCTTTGGGTTATCACTGAAGTGCTACAGACATTCTATAGCAAAGCTATGAGGTACCTGTCTGGGTTTATTGGCATTTTAGTTATGTCTGTTTTTGGAGTATTCCCAAATGAAATTATTGGAAGATTGGATGAATTTTGGTGGATAGTTTTATTTTGGATACCTGCTTTATTTATTAACCAGAAATACAAGACCAATAAGGCTTATTTTCCATGGTACTGGCTTGGTATATTTTTCTATTTGTCAGCATTCACTATCTGGTTACAAGGGTACCCTGAGCAACCTTTCTGCAATCCAGACTCAATGTTCCAGCCTCATGCAATGTGGCACCTGTTGAGTGCATGTGCAACTCTATCTTTCTTCTTCTTCTTTAGAACAGCAACCGCCAAATAATTTTTATAAGTTAGTTCTCATTCAAAGTGGTAACATATAGTTATGAAAAAAATTGGCTTGAGCCTTGCTTATATCTGCATTTACACAACACCAATTCAAATTGGCTTCATCATTTGGCAATTAATAATAATCCTTACAAGTGATTACACGTTTTTAAGTATGTCTACGAAAGAATTTCTTGTAGATAACTTAAAGTTTCTTCATGATTGGATATATTCATGGTTCTGGAATGCTGCACTTGATTTTTTTTATCAATTCCCAGCAGTAATTATGACCACCATTAAAACCGTAGTTAATTATTACATTGGTTTTTGGTTGCTGAATAAGTGTAAATAATAAATGAAGTTACTATTATTTTTTTTAAGTATTGGTATTCTTAGCGCAGACGATTTAAGCGACCTTGAAAGCTCTTTCACTTCTGATGGACCATTTGTTGCAGGCAAGCTCTTAACAAAATTAAAACCAGGCATCCATTACCTTGATGATGCTAATAACAATCAAAGAGAACTTTTAATTTCAGTACATGGCTGGAAAACCAAGGGCTTTGAGTGGGTTTACCCTTTAATTGAGCTTGATAAAGAAGAAAATAGAATTGCTTTTTTTCGATGGAATACAAGCGGCTGCCCAAATAAAGCAACGGAAGAGTTATACACGATTATTAATGCCCAAGCAGAAAATTACCAAAATATTACTTTAATAGGCCATAGCTATGGCGGCATTATTTTAGCAAAGCTATTAAACAGAGATTTTGCTAAACAGCTAGAGATGCATATCATAGCTTCTGGAATATCTGGTGATCCCAGGCTTAACTCATTTTGTGGCTATAGACCACCTAACAAAATAAGCNCNAATATNACGGCTTTTCATTGGATGACACAGAAGCATCTTGATGGNTCNTTTAAAGATCTANAAACAGANACACAGATNCAAAAAATAGAAGGAGTTTCAGCCNTTAGGTTGCCAGAAGAATATAAAGGTAATACATTATCACACAACCGGTCTATTAGTTGGCTGGTTGATTTTTTGAACTCAAATTAATTATGCTTCCAAAAATTTTAGAAAATAATTTATCAGTACCAGTTGTTGCGGCGCCGCTTTTTATAATTTCAAGACCACAATTAGTGATTGCTCAATGCAAAGCTGGTGTGGTTGGATCATTTCCTGCACTAAATGCCAGNCCCCAAGAACTNCTCTCTGATTGGATTAAAGANATTAAGGATGAGTTAGGNCAATANAAAGAAGACAACCCTGATAAACCAGTAGCACCATATGCAGTTAATCAAATTTGCCACTTATCTAATGATAGGCTTTTTAAAGATGTTGAAACATGCGTGAAACATGAAGCNCCAATAATAATTACNTCCTTGAGACCTCCTGAAGACTTAGTTAAAGCAATTCATTCTTATGGNGGGCTTGTNTTTCANGATGTAATTAATACAAGGCANGCNCNAAAAGCTGTAGAACAAGGAGTTGATGGTTTAATTTTGGTTTGTGCTGGAGCTGGTGGNCATGCTGGCGCGCTTTCTCCTTTTGCTTTNCTTCGAGAAACTCGTGAGTGGTACGATGGNACAGTGCTTCTNTCTGGAGCAATATCAGACGGATTTTCAGTGGCNAGTGCTATAGCTATGGGCGCTGATCTTGCTTATATAGGTACTCGTTTTATTGCNACAGAAGAATCAGAAGCAGATGATGGTTATAAAAAAATGCTAGTNGAATCAGCTGCCAAAGATGTAGTTTATACAAACTANTTCAGTGGNGTTCACGGCAATTATCTGNGNCCNTCGGTTGAAAAAGCTGGCATGGATCCTCANAANNTNCCAGAAGCAGATAAAACAAAAATGAATTTTAATTCNNGNGGCAATGCTTCAGCNAAGGTTTGGAAAGATATCTANGGTTCTGGTCAGGGCATAAATTCCATAAAAAATTCACCAAAGGTTTCNGCTTTAGTCGATGAAATGAANGCTGAATTTNAGCAAGCTAGAAGTGAATTTAGTGCTAAATCTAATAATTACTAAAAAAAGATTCNCCCTTCAAGTATAATAATTTTGTGGAAATAGCAGCATTTGTCATATCAATATTTGCCCTATTAATAGGTTTAATAGCTTTAGGTTTGGCTATGCGTGCCCTCTATATTATTGGGGTTAACGCTGGTCTAGATAAGCAATTTGATCCGGAGGTTGCAGAAACACCATCACAAACACCTGCACCAGTTAAGATAAAAAAAGAATTTAAAAAGCCGATAAGAACAGAAGGTAATAAAATAATTTATAACGATGATCCTTTGATTTATGTAATTGAAAATTTTATTTCAGACGCTGAATGCGATCACTTTGTTGAAGCTTCGAACCCAAAACTTGAAAGAGCAAAAACTATTGGTGGAAAAGATGGGATTTATCATAAAAACAGAACAGGAAGTAATTGCTGGTTGCCTCATAGTCATTCAACCCTTACTCAAGATGTTGGCAAAAGAATAGCNGATCTAGTTGGATTCCCTTTAAAAAATGCTGAATCATTTCAGGTTGTTTACTATACAGGTGGCACTGAATATAACGATCATCATGATGCCTTTAACGGTGAAACAGATGAAGGAAAGAAGCATTTAAAAAGAGGTGGCCAAAGGATATTTACAGCTATTGCTTATTTAAATGATGTTGAGGAAGGTGGTGACACCGAATTTAGAGATCTGAATATATCTGTTAAACCAAAAAAAGGTTCAATACTTGTATGGAAAAATGTCTTGCCCGGAACAACAAAAGTTCACCCATCATCCTTGCATGCAGGAAGACCAGTAACAGGTGGTGAAAAATATGCCTTTAATCTTTGGTTCAGAGAAAATAAATTTGTTTGATAAATGGATGTATCTTATATCCTTGATGATCTTAATGATGCACAGCGGGATGCAGTTACATCAGAATCTAAAAAGCTTCTTGTCTTAGCAGGAGCTGGGTCNGGCAAAACAAAAGTATTGGTACACAGGATAGCGTGGCTTATCAAAGCACTTTCTAACTCTACTCACAGCATACTCTCAGTAACTTTTACTAACAAAGCAGCNAACGAAATGACAGGCAGAATTGAAAGTATTCTTGGTCAGCCTATCCCAGAAATGTGGTGTGGGACTTTCCACTCAATATCAAACCGACTGCTTAGAAGGCATTATAAGGAAGCAAGGTTGGAAAAAGATTTTAATATTCTAGATAGTGATGACCAGCTAAGAATAATAAAAAGAAACTTAAAAGATTTGGATATAGATGATGAGCAATGGCCTGCAGAGAAAGTTAGATGGCAAATTAATAGCTGGAAAGACGAAGCACTAAGACCAAAAGACGTTGACGATAAGGGTGATTTCAATCTCGAAACCTTAAAGAGAATTTACACCCATTATGAAAACTACATGCAAAAAGAAAACCTTATTGATTTTGCAGAACTAATATTAAGGTCCTATGAGTTGGTNAGAGANAATAAAGAAATACAAAATTTATATCGCAATAAATTTAGAAATATTCTGATTGATGAGTTTCAGGATACAAATGAAATTCAATTTAAATGGATCAGAAACCTAATAGGACCAAACTCAACAGTCACTGCAGTTGGAGACGATGATCAGTCTATTTACGGTTGGCGTGGCGCAAAGATTGAAAATATAAATAAATTTTCTAAGGAAAAAGAAACGTCAATTGTAAGATTAGAGCAAAACTATAGGTCTACTCAAAAAATTCTTTCTGCTGCAAATGCAGTCATAGGAAGAAATTCAAATAGGCTTGGCAAAAAACTTTGGACTGAAGGCAATGAGGGCGAGCTCATAGAAGTCTATGAAGCGTATAACGAACAAGAAGAGGCAAACTATATAGCAGAAAATGTTCACAAGATATTTTCAGGGGGAGACTACTATAAAGACATCGCAGTTCTGTATCGATCTAATGCACAATCGAGAACAATTGAAGAATATCTTTTAAGGCAAAATTTGCCCTATGTAATTTATGGGGGTGTGAGATTCTATGAAAGATTAGAAATAAAAAACGTGCTTTCCTATTTAAGACTCATTGTTAATAGAAATGATAATACAGCATTTGAGAGATCAATTGGAGCACCAACAAGAGGAATAGGAGAAAAGACTTTAGAGACAATACGCGCTTATGGTCTAGAAAATAATCTCTCGTTATTTCAGGCATGTAAGGGCCTTATTAAAGATGAGATTATTAAGGGCAAAGCATCAAATTCCCTGCATTTATTTATAGATTTTATTGAAAGATGTGCAGAGTCAATAAATGATTTGCCATCAGATGAATTTGTTGAAAAAGTTATAAATGAAAGTGGTCTAATAGAACACCACATGAAAGAAAAAGGAGAGAAAGGTCGAATAAGGGTAGAGAATATTAATGAGCTTATCTCTGCTGTGAAATCTTTTGAGCTGATAAATAAGCATGAAGATATGTCTGACTACGATTCTTTTATTGCTGCTTTTTTAAGCTCTGTATCTCTTGATATGGGCGATACTCAAGCCTCAAAGACTGATGATGCTGTGCAGCTTATGACCATGCATTCAGCTAAAGGGCTCGAATATAAATATGTTTTTATGGTGGGTATGGAGGAATCATTGTTTCCGCATTCCAGATCAATGGAAAATATAAATGAACTAGAGGAAGAAAGGCGACTATGTTATGTAGGAATCACAAGGGCTCGAAATAAATTATTTTTAACATACACAGAATTTAGAAGGCTATATGGCAAGGATTCCTATAATCCACCCTCAAGGTTTATTAACGAAATCCCTGCTGAATGTCTGGAGTTCGTCAGACCAAAACAAACGTATAAAAACTCTTTCTATGGATCTGTTGTTCCAGAAAATCTCAGTCAAGGCGGTCATGAGTATGGCTTAGGAGATCGGGTAATGCATAAGAGTTTTGGTGAGGGAGTGATATTAAGTATTGAGGGGCAGAGTGATTCTGCGCGTGTCCAAATTCACTTCGATTCTTCCGGCACCAAGTGGCTTGTAATGGCTTATGCTAATTTAGAAAAATTATGATGGAGATAAGAGTTAAGGAGCTTGGTCTAGTTGATTATGAAGACACACATCAAGCAATGATGAATTTAATAGCTTCTAAACCAAGTTATCATTCAATTTGGATGCTTGAGCATTTGCCTGTCTTTACAATTGGTATCAGTGAGAAAGTGATCAAGGAAGACAAGACAAAAATACCCCCTTTTGTTAAAACAGATAGAGGAGGAAAAACAACATTTCATGGTCCTGGTCAGACAGTAATATACTTTATTTTAAATCTCAAAAAGCTACCCTTTGCACCGACTAAGTTAACTAAGAATATTTTGCACTCAGCTTCAGAGGTCTTGAAGGATTACGGATTGGNAAATGAAATCAATGAGAANGATCCTGGTATATTCATCGGGAANAAAAAAGTTGCTTCAATTGGCATGAGGATTAAGAAGAATTATTGTTACCATGGTCTNAGCATGAATNTAANTGTAGATTTGCNTACATTTAATTCAATTAAGCCTTGCGGATTAGANGTTGAGGCTTGTAATCTANAAGATTATATAAATATTAATGAATTAGAATTTAAAGAAAGTTTTANAAANAAATTTGAACAAAAACTANGNCAATGAAAGAGCTAATACCNACAGTTAAAATTACAAACCATGCTGGAGTAAAGTCCATTAAAGATGGTATGAAAAGCAATACATACTCACATGTNGAGAGAGAAAAGAAACCGAGCTGGATAAGAATGACANCAAATCAGGCCAATCANAACTACACTTTGATCAAAAATAAAGTTAAGAATTTAAACCTTAGTACAGTTTGTGAAGAAGCNAAATGCCCAAATCTTTCCGAATGCTGGTCTAGAGGTACGGCAACTTTTATGTTGATGGGCGATACATGNACTAGAGCTTGTCAATTTTGTTCNGTGAACACTGGAAATCCAAAAGGGTGGTTAGANAAAGAAGAGCCCAATAAAATAGCTAANACTATTTCAATTATGAATCTTAAATATATTGTTTTGACCTGTGTAAACCGAGACGATATTGCTGATGGAGGTGCACAACACTTTGCAGAAACAGTGAGGGCAATTAAAAATTCAAGCCCTCAAACAGAGGTTGAAGTGCTTACCTCAGACTTCAATGGAGTTTACGAATCTATTAAGACAGTGGTTGATTCTCCTATTAAAGTATTTGCACAGAATATTGAAACTGTTGAGAGACTGACTCACCCAATAAGGGACCCACGAGCTGGATACAAGAAAACACTAGATGTTTTAAAAACTGCCAAAGAGATTAATCCAGAAATGATAACTAAATCAAGCATAATACTTGGGCTTGGCGAGACCGAAGAAGAAATCTACCAGACGTTTAAGGATCTTAGAGAGCATAATGTTGATATTGTTACATTAGGTCAGTATTTGAGACCAACACTTAACCACCACCCCATTGATAGATGGGTAAAGCCGGAGGAGTTTGATCTTTACAGAAAAGTAGGTCTAAAATATGGTTTTCTAGAAGTGATTTCAAGCCCTATGGCCAGATCAAGTTATCGGGCAGAAAGAGCTTTAGATTTCAATAATGCAGGAATAAAAATATGATTCTAATCTCACCAGCAAAAAGATTAACAGATAAAACAAGCACCAGCTTATTAGCAAGTACAGAACCAGTTTTTAAAAAAGAGGCTGACATTTTGGCCAGTGAATTAGCAAAAATGAGCACAACTGAACTAGGCTCTATGATGAAAGTAAGTGAGAACATAGCTGAGCTTAATGCTGCAAGGTTCAAAAAATGGAATGAAACCTCCGCGTCAGAAAAAAGAGCTATTTTTCAATTTGAAGGAGATGTTTTTAAGCACTTAGGTGCCAAAGATTTCAATGAAGATGAAATTGTATATCTGAATAACAACCTTAGAATATTGTCAGGTATTTACGGCTTACTAAAACCTTCAGATGAGATGAAACCATATAGATTGGAGATGGGCACAAAAAATAATTTTAATGGTGCTGCAAGTTTATATGAATTTTGGGGCGATAAAATTGCAAAAAAACTAATGGAGGAGCTTGGGGAATCAGTGTTGTTTAACCTTGCATCAGAAGAATACTTCTCGTCTGTAAGTAAATTTTTGAACAAAGACAAGATTATTAATTTTAAATTTTTATCAATCAGCAATGGCAAAGAAAGAGTTGTTGGTGTCATTGCAAAACGTGCAAGAGGTGAGATGGCTAAGTATTTAATTCAGAATCAAGTCAAAACCACACAAGGCATTGAAAAGTTTTCATCAATTGGATTTAGGTTTAAAGAGTTTAGTAATAACTGCTATACCTTCATTAGCTCTTAGCATCTTGCTGGATCATATCATCTACAATCTCAAGCAGCTCATCAACCATTGCAAAGGTTTCATGAAAGGAAAAGACAACTTCTCTATCTCTACTTAATAGAACCAAGCCTTCTCTAAGTTTTTTAAGTTTTTCAGTATTGTTCATTATCAGCTGTTTATTCTAATGAACTTTCAACTCAAAGCAATGTCCAAAAATGTTGAAAACATGTAAAAAATAGTGGTAATATAGCCCTCCATTTGTATAAAGATAAACAATGGTTATAATGTGTTATAATAAATTATTATGAGTTACTCACTTGCATTAGCTAATCCCGGCTCAGATATAGATAAGTATCTGTCCCAGGTTTATTCAATACCTATTCTCACAAGAGAAGAAGAGCTCGTGCTTACCCGTGAATTCTATGAAACAGAAGATGTTAAGTTAGCTCACAAACTGGTTATATCTCATTTAAGATTTGTTGTGCACATTGCTAAATCTTATGCAGGGTATGGTTTGCCTCTTGCAGATGTTATCCAAGAAGGAAACCTAGGCTTGCTCAAAGCAGTCAAGAAATTTGATCCGGACANAGGCGTAAGGTTAGTCTCATTTGCAGTGCATTGGATTAAAGCAGAAATACATGAGTTCATACTNAAAAATTGGAGAATTGTTAAGATAGCAACAACTAAGGCTCAAAGAAAACTATTTTTTAATCTTAGAAGCAAGAAGAAAAGCCTTGGCTGGTTGTCAGACAAAGAAGCTAANCAAATAGCCGAAGATTTGGATGTGTCATATAAAGAAGTGATGCATATGGAAAATAGACTTAATTCTGCTGATTCTCCCTTTGATATGCCAACTGACGATGAGGATGATGAAAAAGCATTTTCACCAAGTCAGTATTTAGAAGATAATTCCTTTAACCCACAAGAATTGGTTGAAAAACAGAATTATGAAACTGTAAACCACACNGCTTTAATGAAAAACATATCAGGGCTCGATAGAAGGGCNCANGATATCATAAGAGCNAGATGGTTAGANGATCANAAATTAACCCTGAATGAGNTNGCTGANAANTATTCGGTTTCTGCNGAAAGAATAAGACAAATTGAAGCTTCAGCCTTCAAGAAGTTAAAAACTTCACTAGTAAACGTTTAGANACTTAAACNAACCCATCAAAAATACTTTTGGAATACAATTATTCCTTAATGATTAAAACATTTAGTTCCAGAGCTGGCAGATTGTCTCCGACGAATATTGCATTCTTAGAAAAAGAGTCGGCTTGTTTGCTGAAATTGGGTCAGGCACCTGAAACAGACAAACCAGTAGTTATTGATATCGGTTTTGGTGATAGCCAATCATTCTCGGAAGATGTTTTAAAAAACCCCGATTACTGTTTTGTAGGTATAGAGCCTTATAAAAAAGGATTTGCAAGAGCAGTGGAGTTTTATGAGAAAGCTGAACCTGATAATCTGTTTCTTTTTAATGGCGATGCTAGAGAATATATAGAAGCTTCCGATTATGAAATATCATTTATCAGAATTCACTTTCCTGATCCTTGGCCAAAGAAAAAACATACAAAAAGAAGACTTATATCTAATGAATTTCTCACTTCAATTTATAAAAAAATTAATAGCGGAGCCAAGCTTGAAATTATTACAGACTCAAAGCCTTATCAAATGCATATAAAAGATTTGCTTGATGCTCAAAAGCTTTTTGAAGTTATTGAAGCTTTTGAAATTTCTTATGAGGTTTCGACGTTTCACCATAAAGGCATAAAGAAAGGACATAGTATAGAAAGATATGTCCTTTTAAAAAATTAGGACATGTATTCAAACATTAAGATTTCTAAAATTCTTTCTGCTAATTGAAAAGCAAAGAAAGCTATCAATGGAGACAGATCGAACCCTGCAGTTGGTGGAATGATATTTCTAAATATTGAAACTGTCGTTTCATAGACCTCCTGTATAAGTGAAGTTGCTGAATTATAAAAGTTCAAACCAAACGCATATAACCAACTAAGCACAACACCTGCGATTACGACAAACTTCAGCAAACCAATCAATATTTTAGTTGTTTGGAATATAGAGAAATTAAATATAGTTCCGAGGTCATAGCCAGGAAGCATGATATAAAAAGAAACAAAGTTTATT
>NYUL01000017.1 GCA_002684055.1 Gammaproteobacteria bacterium | reverse complement strand
ACTAGAACCAAATAAGGATTTTGTAGTACAAGGTGTCATAGAAAAAGTTTCTCAAACATTTGTTCCGCGAAAAATGCTTTTGGTCAAAATTAAAGATAATACTGGGCATTTATATTTGAGATTCTTTTATTATTTTCCTGGGCTAAGAAATGTCTTCAAAGAAGGCACATTAATACAAGTCTCGGGCTCATCACGTTTAGGGAGGTTTGGTCTTGAAACTATTCATCCCGAATATGAAATCGTAAAAGGGAATGAATTTAAACCACAAATTTTGGCCAAATACCCTCTGACAAAAGGGGTCAGCCACCAGAAGCTAAGAAAACTAATTTCTGAAGCTATTGAATTAATAAAGCAAGAAAAAATTGAAGTCACTGACTTGTTGCCTGCACATAATTTTTCAAATCTGAATGAGTCCATTATTAATGTTCACTCTCCAGACCCAAAAAGTAACATTGAAGATTTTCTAGTTGGAGGCACATCTGAAGCTAGAAAGAGGATAGGTCTTGAGGAAATGGTTGCGAATAAAATTAGCTACTTATCTATTAGAGAACAAAACAAAAAAAGAAAAACCAGCTCATTTCAAAACGATAATTTAGCAACAGAGATTAACGCAGGTTTAGCTTTTAGATTAACGAATGACCAAGTATCCGCTTATGAGGAAATAAGCGCAGACATAGCAACACAAACCCCAATGTTACGGCTGCTTCAAGGTGATGTGGGCTCAGGCAAGACCATTGTCGCAGGTTTAGTTGCAGCACATGTTGTGGCAGATAAAAGGCAGGTTGCTATTCTTGCACCAACAACAATTTTAGCCAATCAGCATTATCAAAATTTTGTGGAGTGGTTTGGGGAAGATGAAGTTCAATTGCTCACTTCTAAAATTCCAGCGAAAGAAAAAAGATTAATTTATGAAGATATTGCTGATGGTAAAACCAAAATAATTATTGGTACCCATGCAGTCTTCCAAGAAGGTGTTGCTTACAAGAATTTATCTCTTGTTATATACGATGAGCAACATAGGTTTGGAGTCAGCCAAAGATTAAAACTAAAAGAAAAAGCAGAAGATTATCCACATCAATTACTTCTATCTGCAACTCCAATACCAAGAACTATGGCTATGGGTGTCTTATCAGGATTGGATATATCAACAATTAAGTCCCTTCCACCTAACAGAACACCAATAGTTACTACAACGCTGCCTAACAACAGAAGGGACGCTCTGATCAATAGAATTAAAAGCGCTATTAGCAAAGATTCACAAGTTTATTGGGTCTGTCCTCTGATAGATGAGAGTGAAAGCGAGCTTATTGGCATTGAAGATTTAGAAAAAATACTGAAGAAGGAATTTGATTCTCAAGACTATGAGATTATTCACGGCAAAATGAAGGACAAAGATAAACACCAAATCCTTCAAGATTTTAAAGATAAGAAAACAAAGATTTTGTTGGCGACAACTGTTATTGAAGTTGGAATAGATGTGCCAGATGCGAATATTATGGTGATAGAGAACTCTGAGCGCTTTGGACTAGCCCAGCTACACCAATTAAGAGGAAGAGTTGGTAGAGGAGAGAAGGAAAGTTTCTGCATTTTAATGCACAGCGACTCACTCTCTGAATTATCTGAGAAGCGTCTTGAGATAATCACTGAAACAAACGATGGTTTTGTCATCGCTGAAGAGGATCTTAAATTAAGAGGTCCTGGTGATATTCTTGGGCTATCACAAACAGGCCAGCCTAGCTTTACTTTTTTTGACTTGCTCGCAAATGAAGAATTACAGGATGAAGCAGAACGACTTGCTCAAGAAGTTATCAAACTACCTGTTGAACAGCAAAGAAAAATTGTTGAGAGATGGTTCCCAGCCCATCTAGAATTATCTGATGTGTAGATTTACTTCTTATCCTCTAGATCTTTAACTCTCTTTTCAAGATTCCAGACTTTTGTATAAGCAACTAGGGCCAAAATATTGACTGCTATAAGCCAAAGATTATCATCTATAAATTCCATAAAGATGAGCATATAAAAAAGGGTAGCTATCTCTAACTACCCCTTATTGAAATTAATTTATTTTATAAAAGTGGTGCTATCACTAAGCTAACAATAGCCATCACATTAATTAAGATGTTCATAGCAGGTCCAGAGGTATCCTTGAATGGATCTCCAACTGTATCACCAACTACTGTTGCTGCATGAGTGTCTGTCCCTTTACCGCCGAAGTTTCCTTTTTCAACAAACTTCTTAGCGTTATCCCATGCGCCACCTGCGTTAGCCATCATTAATGCCATTAAGACACATCCTAATAGAGCTCCTGCAAGCATGCCACCAAGATGAACAGGCCCTAAAGCGAATCCGACTACAATAGGTGAGCCTATTGCAATTGCTCCTGGTAGAAGCATCTTGTTTAGTGCTGCTTTAGTTGCAATATCAACACACTTAGCATTATCCGGTTCAGCCTTACCCTCAAGCAAACCTGGTATTTCTCTAAATTGTCTTCTGATTTCTTCAATCATTTCAAACGCTGCATCTCCGACTGCTGTCATAGTGATAGATGAAACTAAAAATGGAATTGTGCCACCAATGAACATACCCATTAGTACTCTTGGGTCATTCAGAGAAAGTGATTCTAGTCCTGTGGCTATCATATAGGCTGCAATAATTGCCAGAGCAGCTAATGCGGCTGCACCGATGGCGAAACCTTTACCTATTGCTGCTGTTGTATTGCCAAGCTCATCTAAAGAATCTGTAATCTCTCTAACTTCTGGTTTCATGCCACTCATCTCTGCAATACCGCCAGCGTTATCAGCAATTGGGCCATATGCGTCAATAGCCATGGTTATACCTACTGTGGCAAGCATGCCTACCGCAGCTATACCTACGCCGTAAAGGCCGGAGAAAGAAGTTGAAATACCAATGATGGCTGCAATCACAAACAACGGCAGAACAACAGACTGCATACCAACACTAAGGCCAGTAATCATGACAGTTGCTGGTCCAGTCTCACCAGACTTAGCAATTTTACCTACTGGTGAATCTTCAGTGTCACCGCCTGTGTAATATTCTGTGATAAGACCAATCATGATTCCACCAACTGCTCCTGTCACAACAGAATAGAAAACTTCAATCTCAATATTAGGTGAATAATAAATACTTAAACCTGCAAAAATTAAGAATATGATCGGTGAGAAGAATGTACCAAATCTCAAGGCTACAGCCGGTGACTTGGACACTTGTGTTCTAACAATAAGAATTCCTAGAAGAGAACAGAACAAGCCTGCTGCTGCAAGCCATAAAGGCAAGAACATCAGTTCTGTATTCCCATAAGAAGCTGCTATAGCCATAGAAGCAATCATTGCACCACAATAAGATTCAAAAATATCTGAACCCATGCCTGCAATATCACCAACATTATCACCAACATTATCTGCAATAACACCTGGGTTTCTTGGATCATCTTCAGGTATACCTGCTTCAATTTTTCCGACTAAATCTGCACCTACATCAGCACTTTTGGTAAAGATGCCACCACCAACTCTTGAGAACAGAGCTACTGCTGATGCACCGACACCAAAACCTTCTAATGATTTTGCTATTTTGTCTGGGTCTTCTATAGCGCCACTAAAATANNCNTATAGNCCGCCAAGACCNACTAAGCCCATNGAAGCAACACATAAGCCCATAATTGATCCGCCAAAAAATGAAATAGATAATGCTTGNTCTTGNCCAGAATTTTCTGCAGNCGTAGCTGTCCTNACATTTGCTTGGGTAGCAGAATACATACCAATAAAACCAGCAATTGCTGAAGATAAAGCACCTACTGCGATTGCTGTTGCCGTATACCATCCCAGTGGAGAAAGACCGCATGCTATGACAAGTGCAATAACTACTGGAGTAAGAATTTTATACTCAGTAATCATGAAGACTTTCGCGCCAAGGTGAATCTGATCACCTATTTTTACAACTGAACCTTTCCCTGCTGGATACTTCATAATTAATCCATACAGAACAAAGGCACATACTAATCCAATAATTCCTGTTAGAACTGGTCCCCAAGGAGTCATCGGTCCAATAATAAAATTTTCCATAATTTTCTACCCGTTATATATTTGTTCGTCTAATTCATTTTCAGATTTAGCTACTATACATGACACAGCTGCATCTCCGCAAACATTTACAGCTGTTCTAATCATGTCCAGAATCCTATCCACAGCGAGTATTAAGCCAATTGCATCAAGAGGCAATCCTACTGAACCCAAGATTAGTGCCAGAGTAACTGTGCCCGCTGATGGCACTGCTGCTGTGCCAATAGATGTAATGATGGCAAGCAAAACTATCTGAGCATACTGCACCAGACTTAAATCNACGCCAACTGTACTTGCTATAAACATTGTTGCTANCCCCTGCATAATAGCTGTNCCNTCCATATTTATTGTTGCTCCAACTGGTACAACAAAAGANGAAACATCTTTTTTTACACCCAAGTCATCGCTAACTGTTTTAAGTGTTACAGGTATTGTTGCTGCCGATGANGAGGTTGAAAAAGCAAATANAGCTACATTCCTCATCTTTCTGAAGAATATAAGTGGATTCAAATTAGCAAGAAGCTTTAGNAGCAANGAATAAGTTACNGTTAANTGAAATAGCAATACAAAGATTAAAAGAACTACATACTGAACTAAATCACCAAAAATATTNAACCCCTTGGCCATAACGTAACTGCCCATTAAACAAAANACACCAACTGGTGCGAANCTCATTATCAACANAACTATTTTTAANAAGACAATGTTAAAGCGTTCAAAGGCTTTAGATAGNCCNCCNGTTAATTCATCAGTAAGGTTTAACGCTATTCCAAATANAATNCTTATNAAAACTATGCCAAGCATATTATTTTCTACAAATGCACCAAACATGTTGTTTGGAAAAATTCTTAGNACTGTATTGTAAAGACTAGCTTCGCCTCCTGCTGGAGTGAAGCTTTCTACTTGGCCTTCATAGCCTGAAAGATTAAATATCCAACCAAATATTAATGCTGTAGAAACGGCTACCCCTGTTGTAAATAGATATAGGCCAATAGTTTTGCTTGCGATTGATCCCAACTTGACCATGTTAGATAAAGAAGAAATGCCTGCAACCAAAGAAAAGAAGACTAATGGCACAACAACCAGCATTAATAAGTTTTTAAATATTTGGCCGCCTAGGTTAAAAACATACTTTTCTACGAAATCAAACAGCATGGTTGAATTTTGATAGTAGTGAAAAAATGCCGCGACTAGGACACCAAGTGCCATTCCGATAAGGACATTTCTAGTTAGATTTTTTGGAGCTGAAAGGATGTTCATATTTCCATCATATCAAAATCTTCTTTTCCAACACCACATTCTGGGCAAACCCAATCATCTGGTACATCTTCCCATTTAGTGCCAGGTTCAATACCTTCTTCTGGATTTCCCTTTTCTTCNTCGTAGATCCAGCCACAGACGATGCATTCCCATTTTTTATATTCCATTTTTATGTCTTTCTTAACTGAAGTATTATAATCAATCCTCATTAAGATATGGCACCGAAACAGCAAACAAATTGGCAACTTTATAAATCTGCAAAAGATTTAGTTAATCCCAATATGGCTAGTTGGGTAGAGGAAAATAATTCTTTAATGAAAAGGCTGAATGATGAAAAACAAAAAATTTCACTCAGGGTTGTTTTAGAGAAAATCTGCCAACACGATGAAAAAGAGTTAAATCATATGAATACAGAGGGAAATCTTCGAAAAATTTATCTTACTGGCAGNTCAGATATTGTGTTTGCTGAATCTTTTTTTAGCAATGCTGTCATAAATAAATTCAAAAAATTTGGCAAACTTGAAAATGAACCATTAGGTAAGTTTCTCTTCTCAGACTCNAATATTACTAAGCATGAAACATATGTTGCATCTTATATTCTTGATAATGCTAGCTACCAGGGACGCAAATGTATTTATGATTATGCCGGTTCAAAGTTTTCTGTGATAGAAGTATTCTTATTCAATGACTAAATTAAATGCGTATCTTGAACTTATAAGATTCTATAATCCAATTGGTTTTTGGTTATTGCTTTGGCCNGGCCTNTGGGGTTTATTCCTATCTGATAACTTTAATATTTCAAATTTTACAATAGTGGTTTTAGGTTCGTTCCTAACAAGAGCCTTAGGCTGTGCCATAAATGATCTTAGTGATAGGAATTATGATAAAAATGTTGAAAGAACAAAAAATAGACCTCTGGCAAACAACAGCTTATCTGTTGTAGAAGCGCTTGTGTTTACTGGATTGTTAGGCGCCTTAAGCTTATTTCTTTTGTCACAGACAAATACCTATACCATCAAACTTGTTGGTTTCCTTGCAGCACCTATGATCGTTTTATATCCGCTAATGAAAAGATTTATTGCTGTACCGCAAATATTTTTAGGGGCTACTTTTGGGTTATCACTCCCTATATCTTATTCAATTGCAGAAGGAACAATAACTAATGAGGTGTTGTTCTTGTATCTTGGATGTGTATTTTGGATCACAGCTTATGACACTTATTACGCTTTGTGTGATGTAGANGACGATAGGAAATTGAGNCTTAATTCGTCGGCTATATTTTTTGGTGTTGATGCACCTAAAGTAGCAATGACTTTTTCTTCTCTTTTTGCTGCTACCATTCTGGTATTTGCATACAAAAGCGCCTCTAGCATTATTGCCCTTGGAGTTNTCTTTCTTGCTTACCAAATAAACCTACAGAATAAATTATCTCTGTCCAACAAAAACCTAGAAGCTTTTAAAGCAAATAGTCATGTTGGTTTAGTGATAGCAATTCTGATATTTATCGAGAAACAAAGTGAGTTTTTTAATTGAAAATAATTTTTTAAATTCTAAAAAAATATTTGCCAAACACCATTCAGGTGATCCTTTTTCGTCTTTTACCTTTTTAAATACATTGCAGGANACAAATTGTTTGGATGCAGATTCGGGCTGGATAGCTAACTGCCTAACACATGAAAATGAGACAGCTATACCCTTTTTTGAGAAGACAAATAGTCAGGGGGAATTTGTTTTTGATTATGCTTGGGCCAATACTTATCATCGCTATGGACAAGCTTACTATCCAAAGCTTGTAATGAGTGTGCCTTTTACTCCTGTTGATGGCAAAAGAATAATTGGGCCTAATGACCAATCAAGAATTGAAGCCTTGCAGAGCCTTGTAAGCCACACAGAGCAAAAAGAATTTTCATCACTGCATGCTCTATTTGTTGACGATTCCCAAAAAGATATTTTTAGAGCACAAGGCTTTATAGAGAGGCTGGACTGTAACTATAAATGGAAAAATAGATCCTACCATTGCTTTGAAGANTTCCTTGGNCAGCTTACTTCAAGGCATAGAAANAATATGAAAAANGAAAGAGAGTACATCAAAAAATTAAACATAGAATTTGAGCATATTAGTGATATCAAAGATCAAGATTGGAAGGATTTTTATCTTTTTTATTCTATGACTTATGCCATTAGAGGCCAAAGACCCTACCTTACTGCATCTTTTTTTGAAAATATAAGAGAGCTCAAACCTGTTATTGTTTTTGCACATAAAAATGGTCAAAGAATTGCAGCTTCGCTTTTTTTTATATGCGAAAACAAACTTTACGGAAGATATTGGGGAACAAGAGAGCCAGTAAACTACTTACACTTTGAGTGTTGCTACTATCAGGGTATTGAAATGGCCATTAAGCACAAATGCATTGAATTTGACCCTGGTATNCAAGGTCACCACAAACTCAAAAGAGGTTTTGAGCCAGTTATTAATTCATCTTTTCACTGGATAGTTGACGAAAATTTTAGAGAAGCGATCAAGAAATACTGCGCATCAGAGTCAAAACAAATAAAAGAATACTTTAGCCAATCCAAAGAATATCTACCGTTTAAAAATGCCTGAATACAAAAAAACTAACCATCATTTGGCTGTATGTGCTGCAAATTACCACAGAGTAAAAAGATTGCTAGCATCATATTCAAAAAATTCACTGAAATTAAGAAATGATGATGGNGGAAAACAATTTAGAGCTGAATTAAANTATATTTCAGTCTCTAAACACACAGCTGAACTAAGACTTCATTTTTCAAACTTAGAGTCAAAGCTGTTACACACCTTCTATTTCGATTGCAACATATACCATGATGTTGAGCTTGTAGAAGTGGCATCATTCAATGGTTATGCTCCAAATAAATTTCCTTTTCAGTTTGAAAAATATCCAAAGTCATCAGATGAAAAATCACAACAAAACAGATTTTTTACTGAAGTTATTGATATGATTCTCACAGGTGGTTTTTATGAATAAAAAGAATTTAATACTNTATGTGCACGGTTGGAACTCACATGCAAAAGCAAGAAAAGCAGAATTGCTTAAAAATGAGCTGCAAAACCATAATTCTTTTGAAGCAACAGCTATCAGCTTGAANAATCATCCCAGAGAAGCAGTTAAACAGCTTATTGAGTTTATAGAATCTAAACAAGATGACTATGTTGTGCACCTTATTGGTAGTTCTTTGGGTGGTTATTACTCTACATATGTAGCTGAGAAAATGAACTTAAAAGCTGCCATGATAAATCCGGCTGTATGGGCATATAAAATTTTTGAACATGATAGAGGTANAAATACCAACCCAAATACAAGTGAAGAATATTTCATTGATCAAGAATGGATTGATAGCTTAGAAGAAATATTCATTGAGAATCCAACCCCAGAAAGGTATCTGGTTCTCTTACAAACAGGCGATGAAACACTCAATTATAAATACGCTGAAAAGTATTTTACTGGTGCTAGTTTGGTTATAGATGAGGGTGGAAATCATAGTTTTGAAAATCTTGAAATCAAGCTACCNCAAATTCTTTTACATTTTTCATAATTTTTCTTGATTTCTAATTGCCAATTCTTTTTAAAAATACTACATTAAACGTGCATTGCATTTGCACCATNCTCCATGGTTAAAAAGGAGCCCTTTTTAGGGTATTAGTTAAAATCGTTCATCTTTGTGTAAACAAAGACGGAAGTAGACGAAAGTTGAAGGAACGCGCCGTTAGTCGGATAACGTAAATCGTTCATCTTCGTAAGAAGACGGAAGTAGGTGAAAGCTGAAGGAACGCGACCGTTAAACCCAGTCGAGTTTANCTTCTATAGTGCTGCAATATAAATGCGTAAATTTTAATTTATTTTTCTATAGGAGAAAAAAATGAGTGATATAAAAACGTACGAATACGTCTGGTTAGACGGTTATAAGCCTGAGCCTTCTGTCAGGAGCAAAATTAAAGCTACTGACTTAAGGGGAACTGATGTTGGCATGTTAAATGACAATATGCCGCCAAAATGGTCCTTTGATGGATCTTCAACCAAACAAGCTGAAGGAGGTAGTTCAGACTGTCTGCTGATTCCGGTTCAGATGTATGAAAACCCAACAACTCCAGATCATTTGGTGATGTGTGAAGTTTTGGCAGCAGATAATTCAGTGCATCCATCAAATACAAGAGCTGCTGCTGCTGAGATAGCTTCNGACGAATGGTGGTTTGGTTTTGAACAAGAGTACTTCTTTACAAATCTAGATGGCTCTCCACTAGGATGGGAAGATGGTGAACCNAGACCACAAGGAGACTATTACTGTGGTGTTGGTGCAAATAATGTTGCTGGAAGAGAGATTTCAGAAATGCATTTACAGGCTTGTATTGAAGCAGGTATAAATCTAACTGGTACAAATGCTGAAGTAGCTTTAGGGCAATGGGAATATCAGTGTTTTGGCAAAGGTGTTAAAGCTGGAGATGATCTTTGGATGAGCAGATACTTGTTATACAAGATAGCTGAAGAATATGGTGTTGGAGTCAACATTCACCCTAAACCAAAGACTGGAGACTGGAATGGTTCAGGTATGCATGCAAATTTCTCTAATGAAGAGATGAGAACAGCTGGCTCAGAGCAACTTTTTCACTCAATTTGTGAAAAATTAGGCAAAGTTCATGAAGAAGGTATTGCTTCATATGGTTCTGATAATGAAATGCGCCTAACAGGCATGCATGAAACACAAAGCATAGAGAAATTTTCTTATGGTGTGAGCGATAGGGGTGCTAGCATCCGAATACCTGTATACACGGTTGAACATAATTGGAATGGTTATCTTGAAGATAGAAGGCCAGCCTCAAATGCTGACCCATACAAGATTATTTCACATATTGTTGGCACATTAACTAAATAATAGTTTAGGAAAGTATGTAAATTTGGGGTGATTATCATCATCCCACCCAATTAATTTTATTATGTCTGAAATCGAGTATGCATTAAATACGTTTTACTTTCTTATGACTGGTGCTTTAGTAATGTGGATGGCTGCAGGATTCACAATGCTTGAGGCTGGTTTGGTTCGAAGAAGAAATACTGCTGAAATAGTTACTAAAAATATAGGACTGTACTCAATAGCCTGCTTCATATTTTTGTTATGTGGATATTCAGTCATGTACCCATCAACAACAGTTGAAGGATTTATCCCACCATATGATTTTAGTTTTGGTATGCGTGAAGTTGAATCCGGAATGGCGAATGATTCTCACGCAAAATCGTCAGATTTCTTTTTTCAGGTAGTATTTGTAGCTACAGCTGTATCAATAGTATCTGGTGCTGTTGCTGAAAGAATGAATCAATGGCCATTCTTTGCGTTAGCAGCTTTTATAGCTGGAGTAATATATCCAATTCAAGGATTCTGGAATTGGGGAGAAGGCTTTCTTTTAACTGATTATGGTTACTCTGACTTTGCTGGTTCTGGCACAGTCCATTTAGCTGGTGGAGCATGTGCACTTGCGGCTGCAATTTTTGTAGGTCCTAGAGTAGGGAAATATGGAAGAGTTACTGGAACAAATTTTGGTATTTTCCCAAAAGCTAAAACCAATAAATTGTATGGCGCTAATATTCCAATAGCAGCTTTAGGAACTTTTATTCTTTGGTTAGGTTGGTTCGGTTTCAATGGTGGATCTCAGCTTGCAATCAATGATGCTGCTAATGCTAATGCTGTTGCGCAAATATTTCTGAATACCAATGCAGCAGCCGCTGGTGGAGTTGTTGCTTGCTTAATTGTAGCTAGAGTATTTTTCAAGAAGACTAATATTATCTACGCACTTAATGGTGCAATCGCTGGTTTAGTTGCAATTACAGGCGCCCCTGACTCACCAACTGGTTTAGAAGCTACTTTAATAGGTGCACTTGGTGGCTTGCTTTGCTATGGAGCACTTATATTTTTTGAACAATTTCTAAAGATAGATGATCCTGTTGGAGCTATTTCAGCTCACGGTGTAACTGGAGTATTTGGTGTTATGGTAGTTCCTTTTACAAAAGCTGATGCCACTTTTGGTGGTCAAGCTATTGGGGTGATGAGCATCTTAGCCTTTGGTTTTGTTTTAACTTATGCATTCTTATTTGTATTAAATTATTTTGCTCCAGTAAGAGCTTCTGATGATATACAGAAAAGAGGCTTAGATGAAGAGGAAATCGGGATTGAAGCTTACCCTGAATTCTAATGGATTTTGCCTCTCACTTTACTAGTGGGAGGTTTTCTTCTTGCCAAGAGATTAAACCATCTTTTAGCAAGTAAACTTCTACAATACCAAGCTTCATTAGCTCAACACCAGCACTACCAGCATCCAAACCATTTTCAGTAATAACTACAACTGCTTTGCCCTTGTTGAGCAAATGCTCTTGTTGCTCAAATGATTCTTTTTGCACATTTATAGAGCCATGAATATGGCCAACTTCGAAAGAATCTTTCTCCCTAACATCTACAAAAATTGCTTCATCTTTGTTAATGAGGTTTACAGCTTCGGCAGGAGTAATTCTTTTTCCGCCTTTACTTGTCTCGTACATGTACCAAAAAACAAAGGTTATTAGCAGTGGTACAGATAAATACCACCTAGAAATTAAAAAATCGAAGAAATCCATATTAAAAAACTGCTCTAAGCTTATACAATATAAAGATTATTTTAAAGAAAAAATGAATTCAACATATTTAGTATTAGTGCGACATGGTCAGAGCGAGTGGAATGAGAAAAATTTGTTTACCGGTTGGCGTGATCCAGGTCTAACAGAGAAAGGAATCAAAGAAGCCCATAAAGCAGGTATCTTGCTAAGAGATAAGGCTATAAATTTTGATGTGATGTTTACCTCTGCCTTAAAAAGGGCGCAATTAACTGGTCAAATAATGCTAGATGAACTTAATAATTCTGATTTATTGACAGTCGAGGATCAGAATTTAAATGAAAGAGCATACGGTGACCTCACGGGCATGAATAAAGATGATGCTCGAAATGAATTTGGTGAAGAGCAAGTCCATATATGGCGTAGATCTTATGATATATCTCCACCCGGTGGGGAGAGTTTAAAAGACACATATGATAGGGCTGTTCCCTATTTCGAAAGAAGTGTTGTCCCTGCTTTAGAAGATTCAAAAAATGTCTTAGTGGCAGCCCATGGAAATTCTTTGCGAGCAATTGTGAAATACATTGAGAACATCTCTGAAACAGATATAGTGAAACTTGAGATAGCTACGGGCGATCCAATAATTTACTTATACTCCAATGGCACCTATACAAGAAACTAAGATAGGCTCAAAGATCTCAAACTGGTATGCCCTTAATGGTAGAAAAAACTTACCTTGGCGAGAGAATATAACTCCATACCGAGTTTGGATTTCTGAAATAATGCTCCAACAAACTCAGGTAAATACTGCTATTGATTACTTCAATAGGTTTATGAAGAAGTATCCAGATTTAGCAGCAATAAAAGAAGCAAGTGAGGATGATATTTATAGCTTATGGAGTGGGCTTGGGTACTATCGAAGGGCAAGCTATATATATAAAGCCAAAGAACTTATTCATAAAGATTTTTCTGGGAAAATGCCTGAAAGTTATGAGGATATTATTTCTTTACCTGGGATTGGCAAGTCTACAGCAGGAGCGATACTTTCAATTGCATTTAACAAGCCTTACCCAATCTTAGATGCAAACGTCAAAAAAGTTTTAAGCAGAATATTTTATAAAGAAGCTTTTGAGGAAAAATCTTTTTGGGCTCTATCAGAAAAAATTTTAGATAAAAATAACTTATTTAAGTTTCAACAAGGCGTCATGGATCTGGGCTCGCAACTTTGTTTGCCTAAAAACCCTAAGTGTACTTCTTGCCCGGTTAATAATAATTGTCTTGCAAACAACAAAGGCAAATACCCTTTAATTGCAAAAAAGAAAATCAAAAAGACAAGCGAGTACTTAAGGTTTAATCTCATAAAACAAAAAAATAAATATTTTTTAACAAAAAATAATACGCTGGGTTACTGGAAGAATTTATGGATTCCACCAGTTGAACACCATGAACCTAGCAATATTGACGTTGTGCATAATCTGTCACATAGAAAATTAAATATTTCATTTTTTGAATCAAAGAACAATTTGCCAAAGATAGAGGGCAAATGGTTTTCTCCAGAAGAAATAAAAAAAATTGCTACACCTAAGCCTATATTTGATAGATTAGTAAACAATGGATAAAGTTTTCTGCAAAAAATATAACAAAGAGCTCGATGCCCTTATATTGCCACCAATTCCTGGGCCAAAAGGTGAGGAAATCCAACAAAATTTTTCGCAAAAAGCCTGGAATGAATGGATCTCTCTCCAGACAATGCTAATAAATGAAAAACATTTAGATCTTTCGGTCAAAGATAATAGAGCTTGGCTTAATGAACAGATGGGCTTTTTTCTCAATAATGCTGAATATGAAAAACCTGTAGGCTTTATCCCTCAAAAGTAACTATTCTTCTGTGTTCTCTTGCCTAATGCTTGAAGAAGAAATGTCTTCCCTAAAGATATCTTCACCAAAACCCTTAAAAAGACCACTGATTGATTCTGGTAGTTGCACATCTTTAAGTTCAATAAATTTATTTTGATATTTTCGACCAAAAACTAAAAATTGGTTCTTATTCTGATTGAATATGTCGAATTCTGCCAACATATCTCTTCTGCTTGCATAGAATCTTTCATCAAAAATTCTAACCAATGTATCAGCACCAATAATAAAAGTGCTATTTGGGAATAATTTTGCTTTATCAGAAAACTTGCCTGCTTTTGTAAGGACCCAATCTTGTGAGCTACTAAATTGTGAAATAGTTTTATCAATCTGGTGGTAACTAAGCGGTGGCTTATCTACGTTCTGAATACATATCTCAAAAAAGGTTTTCTGGCCTGTCTCTTTCTCAGCTAACTTACTCATTGCAACATGGCCATCATGCATAGGATTAAATGCCCCAGGGAAAATCAATTTTGGCTGATTATTAGAAGAGGGTACAAATTCAATTTTTTCAGACATCAAGTCAGCCCAACCCTGTTCTGCATTGATATTTATGTATTCAGGCACTTCAGAAATGCTTGGGTATTCAAATTCGAAACCACAACAATCTGATATTAAAGCAATCACATATTCAGTAACCAGCTCTTCTTCTTGCTCTCTAGTTCTTGAGCCCTTCTCAATAACGCATGATATCGATTTTGAAAAATCCCTTGTTTGGACTGCTATATGAAACCTATGATCACCTTTCTTTTTATAATTTGTGCTTAAGCTTGCTGTGATAGCTACTCCAAATAAGTTCTTGATATCAGATTTTTGATCAATTTTTTTTGCAGCACTATATGCTCTCGCAGCCATCCTTGTAGTTGTATCTAGAGAGCAATATGAATCAGGCCTCTTCATGAGATAAAAATCAAGTGACTCTTTTGCATAGGGGATATAGGCTTCTAAGATTGAATTGCTTGCACCAGGAACTTTCAATAGTGTGCCAATTGCATTGCTACCGCCACCGCTTGAAACAATTACAAACTTAAAGATTGATTCATGTATATCTTTTATTTTTTGAGCTAAATTCATTAATATTAGTTACTGGTTAAAAATAGAAAATACTGCATTTATGAACATTCTTCAATGCAAGCTTAGGAGACAAATATGAGATATTTACTGATAGTTTTTTTACTTACTTCATGTTCTGCTGATTTTGAATACCCAGCAACGAAAAAAGAACGCACCAATTACAACCTACATGGCACTACAGTCATGGATCCATATTTCTATATGGAAGACTTTGAGTCTCCTTATGCCGTTCAATGGTCAGATCAGCAAAACGCACTAATTAAGAATTATCTGCAAGATTCTGAGATTACAAATATTCAAAGCATACTTACAGAAGCCTATAGTTCCGAATACTATTCACTGTCATTCTTTAATCCCGATAGCGACTATTATTTTTATAACTCTGGGGCCGAACAACATCATCTATATATGAAAAAAGGTGAAGATGCTGCTGTTATTCTAGATCCAAATATATGGGCAGAAGACCAAACCCTAAACCTAGATAAAGTTTCTATCTCACCAAACAAAAAATACTTAGCCTACTCTGTTAGTGATGGTGGTGTAGATTGGAGAACAATAAAGCTCATGGATTTAGAAACCAATGAAAATTTGGGGCTTGAAATCACAGAGGTAAAATTTTCAGACATAACATGGAAGGCTGATTCAAGTGGCTTCTACTTCAATAAATACCCTAAACCATTGCCAGAAAATCGGTTAAGCCAGCAAAGCTATGATGCTGCGATTTATTTTGCTGATATCGAAACTGGAGAAGAAAAATTATTCTATGGAGAAATAAATCCTGAACAAAATTATACGGTTTCTTTCATTGGTGATGATAAAGATATCTTAATTAATGTCATTACTGGCTCAGAAGATGAAAATTTCTATTTATATGGCAATTCGCCCCAGGCCCTAGAACCTATAACTCCTATAAACCAAGCAAACTTCAGCTATGTGCATGCTGATAATGAAGGGTTATTTTTTATTACAAATTTTGAAGCAGATAATTATAGGTTAGTAAAAATATTATTTGCTGATTATCAGCTGATTGAAATTATTCCTGAAAAAGATTTTGCACTAAAAGGTGTCTCATTCGTCAATGAATATGCTATTGCAGATTACATCAATCATTCTGATATGAGGTCAGCAATAGTGTTTTTTAATACATCAGGTGAAGAACTAGACATATCTCTTCCAGACACCTTAAGTGGTACTATAAGTGGATTTCAAAGTGCTGGTGAGAATACTATTTTATTCAGTTTAAATACTTACACCCAACCAACACAATATTATTCTTATGACGTTACTGAAGCTTCATTAGATTTGATTTGGGAAGAAATTATTCCAGGATTTAACCCTAAAGATTATGTAGAAGTAAGCACAAACTATAAGAGCAAAGACGGTACCATGGTGCCAATTACTTACTCCTATAAATCCTCAACTGACATTAATAAAGATACTCCAATATTTCTATATGCTTACGGTGGTTATAACATTTCCATAAGACCATCATTTACACCCAAATATGCAGCTTGGCTAGAATTAGGTGGTGTTTTAGCGGTTGCTAATATCAGAGGAGGAGGAGAATTTGGGAAAGCCTGGCATAATGCCGGTAAATTAGGCACTAAACAGAACGTTTTTGATGACTTTTTATATGCATCTAAGTTTCTTGAAGAAAACTCAATTGGTAATAGAAAATCTACAGCCATTAGCGGCAGATCTAACGGTGGCCTCTTAGTGGGTACAACTCTAGTGCAAAACCCCAACTATTTCGGGGCAGCTTTGCCCGCAGTTGGTGTTATGGATATGATTCGTTTTACAGAATTTACTGAAGGCTGGGGCTGGAGAGGTGATTATGGCTCCCCAATCCTAAATCAAACTGACTTCTATAGGAATATTGAGATATCACCTTACCATCAAACAAAAATTGACGTTTGCTACTCACCAACACTTACAACAACTGGACGTAGAGATGATCGTGTAGTGCCTTCTCATTCATATAAATTTACAGCGAGATTGCAGGAATATCAGGGCTGCACCAATCCAGTAATGCTTTACGATGCTACCCGAGCAGGACATGGCTCAGGCAATGGAGTGGCTATGCCAAAATGGAAAAGAATTGAGCTATTTTCTATTGAACAATCCTTTGCTTTGAAAAATATTAAGCAGTAATATATTCACTCTTGTGCCCAGATAGCTCAGTTGGTAGNGCAAAGGACTGAAAATCCTTGTGTCGGTAGTTCGATTCTACCTCTGGGCACCAACTTNACTTATGCAAGGAATNAAAGTTTTTTTCGNCACNTACCTCTCNAAGGTANCNGTATNTTTTCTTAANATTTATATGAAAAGTCAGGCNAAAAAANCAAAGAANTAATTATGAATTACAAAAANANACGATATNTATTAAATAAAAGACCAGAAGGNATGCCNGAAGATAATTGTTGGGCTATGGATGAAGAAATAATNACTANCTTACAAAGNAATGAGNTTCTTATTAANGCTGANTANTTATCAATNGACCCNTANATGCGAGGACGAATGAATGATGGAATGTCTTATGCTGCACCNGTTAAGNTGGGTGAAGTNATGGTTGGNGAAAGTGTAGGCANNGTTATTGAGTCAAAATCCAANAAATANNANNTCGGTGATNTGGTNACAGTNCATAANGGNTGGCAAACTTACATTAAAGCTAAAGANTCNGAAGCNACAATCTTAAANGTGCCTGANAGCNATCTTCCCAGNAGNGTCTTTCTTGGAACCCTNGGNATGCCTGGNAGAACAGCTTTTTTNGGTCTTAANAGAGTTGGCATGCCTAAGNCNGGNGAAACATTGGTNGTNTCTGCAGCNTCAGGTGCAGTTGGNAGTGTTGTNGGNCAGCTTGGAAANTTAGCAGGTTGCCATGTAGTTGGTGTTGCTGGNGGNCCTGANAAATCAGAATANGTNANNAATTNTTTNNNANTNGATCANTGNATNGATTANAANAATGANNATGTNNNNGNNNAGCTNAANGANTNNTGCCCAAATGGTATTGATNTCTANTTNGAAAATGTTGGAGGAGANCTAACAAGGAATGTTGCTNANCTNNTAAATAAAGGNGCANGNGTNCCNGTNTGNGGNTTNATNTCNAAATANAANNCNAANGATATAANTNCNGAAGAAACNCCTTTNCANGTACTTGGNNCCTTTAAATCCAAANCCTAANCATAGNTTTTTTGTTGTNACNGANTGGATGAATGAATTTGAANCAGACNACNTCAATNCTNCATGAGCATGTNAANANTGGANANATNAANTANCGNGAAACNGTGACTGCNGGTTTTGAAAATGCNCCTCAAGCNTTAAGGGATGTTTTANNNGGNAATAACTTTGGCAANCAAGTTATTAAGATCTAAATATTTANACAAATATGGCTATGAGCACCATTTTTAGNGCTAATTAGTTTGCTTTTTACCTGTAAGACATTAGANTTTGCTTAGATGGGTAAAAGAAANAATTTAATTTTAGTTTTAGGCNNACTGCTATTNGCAGGNCTTNTGAGTTTAGAGCCCTTAACTCATGATTTAGAGCATAAAGATTCAATTATTCATGAATATGAATGTGAATATTGTGAAAATCATAATTTAGTTGAGCCTTTAGAAAATAAAAATGACTTTCCTTTATTTTTAATAGAGAAAACATACCTTTTTAATTTATATATTCATATCTCTCTGTTAGAAAAACCCTTTCTAAGCAGAGCACCCCCAAACAGATAAAGTTTTTTAATTAACTTTATTTAATTTTCAAAAGGAGGAAAAAATGAAAAATTATTTATTAGCACTTATTGGAAGTGCATTACTAACACTAAATATATACGCTAACGATGTTGAAGAAGTTGTTGTGACAGCGTCTTTAACCAATCAGACTGCTAGCGATCTTGTAGATCCACTACATATAGTAGATGGAGATGACGTTGCTTCTGGAGGGGCCCTAAGTTTGGGCGATACTCTTGATGAACTTCTAGGTGTNCATTCNGCAGACTTTGGTACTGCTGTTGGACAACCAGTTATTAGAGGGATGTCAGGTTCGAGAGTAAGGATTCTGGAAAATGGCGTAGTTGTCAGAGACGTTGCAGCTATGGGTCCTGACCATGTCAATGATGTAAATTTGCTCAATACCGAACAGATAGAAGTTGTAAGAGGGCCATCCTCTTTGCTTTATGCTAATGGTGCTGCTGGTGGTGTTGTCAATATTGTTGATAACAGCATAGCTAAAACAGATTTATCAACATTTCCAGTTGTAAGCGTTGGNTTGGAAACTCAATCAGTTAACAACGGCGAAGTAAAAGATTTTAGTTATCAAGCCAATCATTCTGGTTTCAATGTAACTTTTGCTACATCAGATACTATATTTGAAAATTATAAAGTTCCAGCTGGAGCTTTATTTCCAGAAGAGCATCATGATGAAGACCATTCAGACAGTGAAGGTGATGAAGATCATGCTGAAGAAAGCGTCAGATTCCTAGAAAATTCTGATTTTGAGAATACTAATACTAAGTTTGGTGTCTCAAGAACAGGTGACTGGGGTTATGTTGGCTTCTCATACGCAGAAAATGAAGGTGTATTCGGAATACCATTTCACGTTGAAGCCCATGGTGATCATGATGAAGACCATGTCGATAGTGAAGAAGAGCATGATGAGCATGAAGGAGAAAGAATTTTCTCTTCAATTGATTCAAATAAGTTCGATATTAAAGGCTCACTAGTTACCAATAACTTTGGCCCTATTAATAACGTTGATTTCTCATTTAGAGATACCAGCTATTCGCATACTGAAGGTCATGCTGAGGAAGAAGGTCATCACGATGAAGATCATTCTGAGAGCGAAGAAGAAGGTCACAGCGAAGAGCCAACACTCTTTGACACAGATGCTACAGAATTTGGTTTAATCTTTGATGTTAGTGCTAACNATNNAACAAGAAAAATTGTTCTAAATATGGCTGATCAAGATTCATCAATAGTTGGAGANGAAGCATTTATGAGACCTGTTTCAGCTAAAGAAACTACTCTTGGATATTTNACTTCTAGAGACTTTGGTACTTATTCAATCGATTTTGGTATTAGAGCAGATGATNTCTCAAGGTCTGGTTCTGTTGCTCATCACGATGAGGATCATGCAGAAGATGAAGGCGAAGAAGAGATTGAGTTCTACAATCTAGATACCAATACTTTAAGTNCGTCTTTGAACTTTGATCAAACATTCTCAGATAACTTAAGTGTTAACTTAGGTCTTTCAAGTTTCGAAAGAGCACCAGATGTGGTTGAGCTATTTATGAATGGTCCACACTTAGCTACTGGAAGATTCGAAATGGGTGATCCAAACCTTGTTAATGAAGTATCAAAGAATGTAGACCTTACATTTAGCTATCAAATGGATAATATGTATGCCACTTTGGCTTACTATCAAAATAGTGTTGCTGACTACATTTACCTTAGAGACGAAGAGCATGATGAAGATCACGCAGACAGTGAAGGTGAAGAAGAGCACGAAGGCTTAATGCATGCAGAGTTTGTACAACAAGATGCTACGCTGGAAGGTTATGAATTTGAAGTTGGTGCTGTTTATCTAATTGGTAACGGTACTCTAGATCTTTCTGTTGGAAGAGATGTTGTTGAAGGCATGCTTGATGCTGGCGGTTTTATTCCAAGAATGGCGCCATCAAGAAACTTCATTAATGCTTCTTATAGCGAAAATGACTATACATTGTCTGTTCTCTTTAAAGATGTTGCGGATCATGTAGATGTGGCTGATGAAGGAGAATTGATGACAGAAGGCTATAAAATGCTGAATCTTAAACTTGTGAAAGACGTTTCAGTCTATGGCGCAGACTTAAGAGTCGCTGCATTTGCTAATAATGCACTGGATCAAGTTGCAAGGAACTCAACTTCTTTTGCTAAAGATGCAGTACCACTACCAGGAAGAAATTTTGGCTTAAGCTTGAGGTTTAGCTACTAATTCTTTTATTCTGATAGGAGACAGTTAAAGCTGTCTCCTGTCTACTTTACCGAACTCAACCAATCTTTTAATACAGCATTAGTCTCAGTCGGCTTTTCTCTTGCCATCCAGTGTCCCGAGGCAACTTCTTTTTCAGTAAGGTTGGTGCAAACCATCTTATTATGAGTATTAAAATTACTTGTTAGAACGCTATCAAATTTTGCCTGGACAAACAGAACTGGACAATCAATAGTTGTAAATTCCTTTAGTTCTTTAGCGTACTGATCATTCAATTCTCCGTTCACATACCAAGAATTGGGACCAAAAAACCCATTTTTTTCTAGAAAATCTCCATAAATATCTGCTTCAGATTCAGAAATTAAGTCACTATCAACTGGCACATCAGGTATAGAATTTAAACCATTGAAATTTGCATGTTTAAACCATCCGCCATTATTTCTTATAGAGGCTGTCATTGATTTGGCGCCTATTCCTGCATTAAAACAACCCTTAAATTCATCCGATGGTTTAGTAAAATTAAGTTTGATCATTTTATGGGGATCTTCTTCCATTTGCTTACAAGCTAATGCAAAATTTTCATAGTAAAAATACATATAATCCCACTGTCCATAGGGGTACTGATTTTCTGGATAAAGCTCTCTATCTATATGGCTTAGATAACTATCTGGATGGCCACCCCATCCAAATGGAACACATAAACTACCAAGCCCTTTAATAATATTGGAATGATGTAGCCCTATATTCCATACCACCAAAGACCCCCAATCGTGCCCTATCCAAATTGCTTTTTCCTGACTCTGGCTACTGTGTAATTCGACCATATCTCTAACAATTTCCTTCTGACTGTAGTCAGAATGATTCTTGTGAACTGTAGATCTTCCATATCCCCTCATGTCTGGTGCAATAATTCGATAGCCCTGTTGGGCTAGAAACTCTATCTGTTTTATCCAGCCAAGAGATAAGTCAGGCCAGCCATGTATGAGATAAATTAACTCGCCATCTTCTGGACCAGCAGCAAGATAGAAAGTCTGATGTCTTTTTGATGTAAAAATATTTTCTGAGATATTCATTTCAGTATTTAGTCTTTATTAATTTCTAGGCGGGAGCTCTTCAAGGCTTGCTATAAAATTTGTAACTGAATGTTCTCTTCTAATATTTGAGGCTGCCTGATAATCTTCATCTGCCCACCAAGCATCCACATGTGCTTGGGAAGGGAATTCCATCACTACCAGCCTGCCTTTAGGAGGACTATCACCTTCTAGACAAGCAACATTATCACTGAATGTTAAAAGTGTGCCACCATGTTTAGCCAGAGCCTTAATTAGGCCCCTTTCATAATCTCTAAACTTTTCTCTGTCCGTTATAACTTCTAGATTTGCGACAACGTATGACTTTCTAACCATTATTTCTCCCTAATAAATTATCTTACATGATAAAATTTTTATATGAAGGTAGACTTTTATTTTTCGTACAGAAGCCCATACTCTTATTTAATTCTGCCTAGGGTTTTAGACCTTAAAAATAACTACAAAGTTGATATTAATTTTAAACTTGTCTATCCGTTAGCTATCAGAGAGCCTGAATTCTTTAAAGGAAAAAATTTTTTAACTTATTTCTTTTTCAAAATTAATGATATGCGTTCAGTGGCAAAAAAACTCAATATGCCTTTTTTCACACCTAAACCAGATCCAATAAAACAGAGCTACCTAACAGGTAAAATTAATAGTAATCAACCGTACATATATGATTTATGTCATATAGGTCAACAAGCAGAACTTCAGGGTGTTGGCTTAGAGCTTGCATACGAATTATCAAGCTTAATATTCGGCACTAAAGGCGGCTGGAATCAAGAGAGTGCTATGGAGAAAGCATGTAACAATGTTGGACTAAGTTACTCAACATTAAAAAATTTGGCCAAAGAGAATGAACCTGAATTAATTAAACAAATAGAGCGAAACCAAGAAGAACAACAAGTTGCTGGTCATCATGGTGTTCCATTACTAGTCTATAAAGAGAATGTTTTTTTTGGGCAAGACAATTTTGATGCCTGTAAGCAGCTATTAATTGAAGATGGTCTCTTAGAAGTATGAATAAAGCTTCTTATCAAGAAGGTTTAGCGCACCTGATAAAAGTTGAGCCTGCTTTTAAAAAATTTAATCTTTCAGAAGATATCAGTTTTTTTATTAGGCCTGAAGGCTTTAAAGGCATATGTGCACTGGTTATTGAACAACAAATCTCAGTTCAAGCAGCTAATAGTATAAAAACAAGAGTGTTTAGTTTAATGAGAGAGGTAAATTCTAATTATTTTTTAGAATTAGATGAAAACCAACTAAGGGAAGCTGGTTTAAGCAGACCAAAAATATCTTATTTGCAAGGCGTGGCTACACAAGAGAGCAATGGGGCACTAGATTTTAAAAAAATACAACTACTAGACGATTTATCAGCACGCAGAGAACTCTGCAAGATCCGTGGCATTGGTGAATGGACTGCTGATTGCTACCTAATGGCTGCTCTTGGAAGAACAGACATTTGGCCAGTTGGAGATATAGGCTTGCAAGCAAGTGTACAGAAACTAAAGAACCTGAAAGAGCGCCCTAACGTTGAGGATATGACTTCGATAGCAAGAGAGTGGCGTCCTTTCAGGTCAGTTGCCGCAAATCTGTTATGGGCAGATTACGACTAATATGACTAGTCCTTGTTTCTGTTTCTATTCCTTTGTTTTCGTGTCTCCCATTTTTCTCTTTCACGCATATCTCTTTCTCTACGTGGGTCTCTTAACCTTCTATCCATCATTCTGACTCTACTTTTCATCTTTGACTTCATCATCCTAAGCCTTCTTTCATGTCTTTGATTTAATTGCTCTTGGGATGGAAGATTTGTAGCCATAAGCTTTTCTCTCATGCTGGTAAGTCTGCTAAGGGCTTGGCCTTCGTATTTACCAGAATCTATCAATAAATCTAAATCAGCAATTCTGTTTGCTTGTTTTTGCTTTAAGGCAGCAAGGGATGGTGGACCTTTTAGCTCAGCTAAATCCATCTTTAGCTTCACTTTCCACATCTGTTTATTCATTTCACCAGACGTTCTTCTATGGTCATCTGCAATTAGCAATCCAGCTGATAAAAGTAATATGACTACGAATAATATATTTTTCATTTGTTGCTCCTATTAAATTGGATGGGTGAAATCTGAATTAGTTCAAATGATTTACAACTTTTGTAAATATTTTTAAACAACGCTCAAGTGTTGCATAATCTGG
>NYUL01000016.1 GCA_002684055.1 Gammaproteobacteria bacterium | reverse complement strand
TGATAAAAACCAAACAAGTAAAACATGTATTGGCGAATTGTAATATTGCTCATCTTAACTTCAGTCCTTGCAAGCTCTGAAAAAAGCTATGTTTTTGGTTGGACCCAGTTAGACAACCCAGAACTTCATGTGCCAAGAGGAGGCACATCCTCAGGACCAGCTGTTGATTTAGACAAAACACCCAGCCCTTACTGGCAAGCATTACAAAATAAAAACCTTACTAAGTTCGAACAAGACAGGTTGGCAATATTAGCAATGCAGGGGCAGTTTAAGGTGAATTTTGATTTTATGGAGACCATGGGTTTTGTTCAGGATTATGTGCCGGAAAAACCATATCAGTCATGGGGCACAGAATTTGTTGTAGCTATTGAAGAAGAGACAGACTTTATAAGTTTGCAACATATTATGGTGATGTATTTTAATATGCCGGATGGTTCTATTTCAGCGCCTATGGTTGTTAAACACTGGAGACAGGATTGGAAGTATCAGGATAAAGTAGCAAATGAGTATGTTGGCCAAGACACGTGGGTGCAAAAAAAGATCCCTTGGAACAAAAGAAGAGGCACTTGGTCACAAACAGTTTATCAGGTTGATGATTCTCCAAGGTATGAGGGTTATGGGGAGTGGAAACACTCAAATAATTCATCTGCTTGGGTAAGCAAAGAAACAAATAGGCCGCTACCCCGAAGAGAAGCAAGCGTCAGAAATGATTACGATATTCTGGTTGGCACAAATATTCATACTATTACCCCAAATGGTTGGGCACATGAGCAAAATAACAACAAGACAAAACTAGATGGCGCTATCCTTGCAAAAGAAATTGGCCTTGCCAGATATCAAAGAATTCAAAACTTTGACTGGGGTGCAGGAGAACAGTACTGGGAAGCTACCAACCCATTCTGGCAAGAAGTCAGAGAATTTTGGACAACTAAACTTATAAAATCTAAAAATATAACCGTAAAACCAAACATCAATAATAGCCCCTTATATGGAAAGCTTTTTGGGTTGGCCGATGCTTATGGTAAGGGCAATGCCAAGGCTCTAGATCTAATAGAAGAAACAATCGAAGAACATATAACAGAGAATTAAGCTGAACTGGTTTACAAGAAAAAGAGTGCTACCAAGATGGAAGCTAATGATGTTAATTATAATTGGTATTTGGATGGGTTTGATGGTGGTAACAGAACCTGTATTTGCAATAATTCTTGGTATGGGGATGGTTTGGGAGGTCATGAAAAAAAGCAGTGATTAAGGCGTATGCAAAAAGCTCTTGGAAAATAAGGAATTTTTATATATATTTACCTACCTCACAAAACGTGAAAACATTAAAGAAGAAAAATGATTAAAAAACAACAAACATCTGACAAAATTGCCGGTTCCTTATCGCTGGCCTGCGCACTGCACTGTTTGCTTATGCCGTCATTTTTAATTGTGACTTCAGGTTTTTTATCCTTTTCTATTGATAACGAGCTAATCCATTTGGCTATTTTGTTGTTTGCTTTGCCTGTCAGTATCTATGCTTTGGTGCAGGGCCTAAAGAACCATAAAGAAACACCAATTTTTATACTTGGAACTTTCGGTTTATTGGTTTTGATTGCAAGTTATTATTTGGGTGAGCAGGTTTTGGGTGGCACTTTTGAAAAAACAGCAACCTTAATAGGGTCACTGCTTGTCATATTTGCGCACTATAGAAACCATCAAGCCTGCATAGAGCTTGACTGTGATTCTTGTCACGACTAATGGTGAGCAGTTACCTAATATTGTTTGGAGCCATAGCTTTTGAAGTGTTAGGCACTATGTTGTTGCCAGCTTCTAACAACTTTACTAAACCAGTCCCTACTCTAACTTTGTTGGTTGCATATGGATTTTCTTTCTACTTTTTAGCCTTGGTGTCGCAAAAGTTACCCTTATCAGTGGTCTATGCATCTTGGGCTGGCTTGGGTGTGTTTTCGGTTGCCTTGTTGAGCTATTTTTTTTACAAACAGACACTTAACTGGCAGATGATCTTTGGTCTTTTTTTAATTGTTCTAGGCGTAACCATTGTGAATATTTATAAAGCCTAATATTACTGCTGCAGAAAAATAAGTTAAAATTAACGGTACATTTCAAAGGGGAGAAGAAATGAAAGCATCAAAAACTTTAATAGCTTTAATTGTAATTGTGTTGCTAAATGTAATTTACTTTACGGGTGCTTACAGATATTTACAAAAAGATGTGTCACTAACTGTTGTTGAGCATGCCATTAAAGACGCCCCAGAAAGTTTAAATACTATTCCGCCCAACCCAAACAAAAACCCATACTTTGGAGATCTCCATGTGCACACCAGATATTCATTTGACGCATATGTATTTGGGGTGACTGCAACCCCCTATGATGCTTACAGATATGCCAAAGGCGAGATGATTAAACACCCATTGGGTTATGAGATGCAGCTTAAAGAGCCTTTAGATTTTTATGCCGTTACCGACCATGCAATTTTTATGGGCATGATACAAGAATACGGAGATCCAGACTCCAAGCAGGCNAACACTGATTGGGCNAAGCCATTTGAAAATATCAACAGAGAAGAAAACCGCACAATTGAATCTATGGGCGAAAGGTTAAACCTTTTCAGNCTGATGGCAGCTGATGGTTATCTTGATAGAGCATATCCCTTATGGCACCCAAAAATATGGCAAGCAATTTTCACTAANAATAGATCCGTTGGCTCACAGGCTTTTGATTATGGCGTGCATAAATCGGCTTGGGCAGACATTGCTAAAGCTGCTGAAGAAAACAACGATCCTGGCAAGTTCACTGCTTTCATAGGCTATGAATTTACGTCCGGNACTGATGTTGAAGGTGGCAATTTACACAGAAATGTAATTTTTGAATCGTCTAAGGCACCAGAGAGACCATTTTCAAGAGAGGACTCCTTAAACCCCATGGATCTTTGGGCTTGGATGGATAAATTGAGAGCTAAAGGGGTTGATTCTCTTGCCATTCCACACAACAGCAATGGCTCTAATGGGGAAATGTTTGAAGTCGAAACTTATTATGGAACACCTATAGACCTAGCCTATTCTGAGAGACGTATGCGAAATGAGCCAATTGTTGAAATGACACAGGTTAAGGGGACTTCAGANACTCATCCGCTNCTTTCACCGGACGANGAATGGGCAGATTTTGAAATNATGGATGGCAGGGTTGGNGCTAGACCACCAACTTANAGTTACCCACANGGCGGCTANGTAAGGGATGCTTATTTACGCGGTTTGATGTTGGAATGGAAAGGCCAAGGTAACCCATATAAGTTTGGCTTGATAGGTTCTACAGATACCCACTTGGGAGCTGGGTCTTTCGATGAAAGTAATTTCTGGTCTAAAGTTGGGGTTGTCGACGGCACTCCTTTAAGCAGGGGCAGCGTTCCTTTAACTGAAGAAAGAATTCAACAATTAGATGATTATGCAGAAGAATTTAATCAGCCTAGGACTATTGCTGAGGTCGATGGAAAGTCTTATGCCATCGGNTTTAATCAATGGGGAGCATCAGGCCTAGCTGCTGTTTGGGCAGAGGAAAATACCAGAGAATCGATATTTTCATCACTTAGAAGAAAAGAGGCTTTTGCAACGACTGGCCCTAGAATAACAGTGCGATTTTTCTCTGGTTTTAATTTAAGTTCCATAGACATAAACTCCGAATCTCTGGTTGCAGAGGCCTATGAGAAAGGTGTGCCTATGGGGGCAGACTTATTTGCTGACGAAGAAAAAGTTCCAGAGTTCATAGTCTGGGCACAAAAAGATAAATACTCTGCTGCTCTACAAAGAGTTCAGATCATAAAAGGATCTATAGATAGCGGTAATGCAACACCAAGCGAAAAAGTGTTTGACGTTGTTTGTTCTGATGGTCTTGAGGTTGACCCAACAACACATCGTTGTCCTGATAACGGAGCTAGAGTCAACATAGATGACTGCTCTATTACTGCTAACGTCGGAGCTGCTGAGTTAAAGAAAGTTTGGAAGGATCCGGAATTTAACCCAGAAGACAAGGCCTTCTATTATGTCAGAGTGCTAGAGAACCCAACCTGCAGATGGTCAACATGGGATGCTATTAAAGCTGGCGAAAAACCAAGATCTGATATGCATAAAACCATACAAGAACGAGCCTGGTCNTCACCTATTTGGTANGTACCAGAGCCGCAAGATATAGATATATTTGCTCTATGAGCCTCAAACCATATGTCAGAATACTTTTATTCTTTTTACTAGGCTTCGTTATTTATTTCATAGATATAACTATGAATTCCGAAGAAGATACCAAAGATATTTATGTCTCAGACCAAGAGTTAGATGGGCTTTTTGCTGCCTGGAAATCACAAGTTGGTAGGCCCCCAAACGAACAAGAAATTTTTAATATAGTTAATGATTTTGTGGAAGAAGAAATCTTATACCGTGAAGCACTAAGACTGGGCTTGGACCAAAATGACAGAATTATTAAAAGGAGGTTGGCTCAAAAAATTTCCTTTTTGAAACAAGAAACCAATAAAGAAGACCCAACGACAGAACAACTTATTGCCTTCTATAAAACTAATAAAGATAGATATGTTGTGCCGCCAACCTTTTCTTTCACACACCACTACTTTTCTAAATCACCAAAAGCTAGAGAAAACGCATTAAGGGCTCTAGAAAACATTGAAGGTACCCCAGCTAATTTGGTTGCTGAGCCCTTTTTTCTTGGTAAAAATTTCAGCGAATATAGCCTTGGAGAAATAAAACAAGCATTTGGGCCAGAGATTTTACCAGCCTTTGACAATCCGGAGTTAAAGCAGTGGATCGGGCCATATCCATCTAGTTTTGGTGAACACTTGTTATATATCAACAACAAAACACAAGGATATTTTCCTGAGTTTCAAGCTATTGAAGCTCTCTTAAAGCAAGATCTTTTAATAGAGAAACAAGATCAAAGGCTGACTGATTACATAGATAGTGTGAAAACAGAATACAAGGTAATAATTAACCCTAACTACAAACTTTAATGGTAAATAAGACTTTATTTTTTCTACTTTTATTTACTAGTAATATATTTTCGCACGAATTCAATCCTGCTCATTTAGTTGTTAACGAAATTAAGGAGAATGCATATCAGGCTGAGTGGATGTACCCCATAAAAAATATAGGCGCCAGGGGCGAGGTTTTTTTTCCGGAAATTTGTGAAAGAGAAACACAACAGATTGAGCAAAAAGGAAAATACCTGGTTGAAAGTATCTCCCTAGTTTGTGAATCTTCACTTAAAGGCAAAAATATAAAGGTGTTTAATCTAAGTGTTCTGACTGACGCACTCATAACCTTTAAAGCGCTTGAGGGCGATACGTTTGAAGGAATAATGAGCTCAAAATCTCCGANCATAGAAATACCTATAAAAAAACAGATTTACCCTACCGCATATTTTAATTTAGGCATCGATCATCTATTGGAAGGNNATGATCATATCTTGTTTATTTTTGGCCTACTATTCTTGGTTTCAAATCTATTGGTTGCGATAAAGACAATTACTGCTTTTACANTTGCACACTCTATTACNTTGGGTTTNTCTGTNTTNANNATNATTNCTATTCCNCAAGCAACNNTAGANGCNNTNATAGCNTTAACNATTGTNTANCTTGCNTATGANGTTNGNGAAAAGAAAAANTATANAAANACNCCNTGGTTAATAGCNTTTGGTTTTGGTTTGCTNCATGGTCTNGGTTTTGCNAATGTTNTANGNGGTATAGGNATNGCAAATGANCAGNTAGNNATGTCNTTGCTTTTCTTCAACATTGGCATTGAAGCTGGGCAGCTTCTGCTTATACCAATATTTGCGTTCTTAATATGGGTGTCTTTCAAAACAAAACAAAATATACGGTTTGCAACAGCATCTAGTTATCTACTTGGTGGTATTGGGTTTTATTGGTTTGTTGAGAGAATGGTAGGAATTGTCTACTAATCTAAATCTAGAGTGAAGGCGTTATTCTTCTACTTTCAATGGAATAAGTGGGTCCATACCTAGCTCAACCTTTTCCTTTTTAACCATTTTTCTAACATCAGCCAATAATGCTTGAGCATCGTACACAATGCCATCTTTTATAGTCCATCTTACCCCGCCAGCTCGTTCAACCTTTTGGGTAGTCTCGTTGAGCTTTGGTACACCCGTGCCGTATAGAGATTTTAGATTATGNANTGGGTTCTCATCAACGATAATTAAGTCAGCTTTTTTGCCCACTTGGATAGTACCGATTTCATCCTCTTTGCCAAGAACTTGTGCTCCAATCTTGGTCGCTGACCTAATCACTTCCAGAGGGTGAAAACCAGCCTCTTGTAACAATTCCAGTTCCTGAATATAGCCAAAACCATATAAGCTGTAGATGTATCCGGTATCGCTGCCAACTACTACTTTGCCTCCACGATTTTTGTACTCATTTACAAACCTCATCCAAAGCTTATAGTTCTCTTTCCACTCATACTCATCTTCAGTGGTCCAATTAAAAAAGAATGAGCCATGTTTCTCTCGACTTGCTCGGTAGAATTCCCATAATTTTGGCGAAGTATATTCGTAATGCCACTCGGCGGTATAGGCGCGCATCAGATCTCTGCTGGCTAAATAAATTGTGAAGGTTGGGCTCAAGCAAAAATCCCTTTCGAGAAGGGTTGTCATCACTTCTTTCCATTTTTTTGAGCCTGGCTTAGCTGCTTGTTTCCACAACCTCCCAGCTTGACCGAATCTTTGTTGTTCGTTGGTATAGATATAGTCAGAAGGATAATCTTGAATGATCTTGTCGTTGAACAATGCTTCAGGCAAACCATACCAGTGCTCCATGCAATCAAGACCCTTCTCTGAAGTATCCAATACATTTGCATGCACAACGTTCAATTGCGCATGATGCATGGTTGTGCCAAGGTTTTGTTTTTCTGCTTCATCAAATGCGGCCCAAAGTATATCCTCAGGTGCGCCCATAAACTTAATACCATCCGCTCCAATTTGTTTTAAATATTTAACTCTTTCTCGAGCAGACTCGCCATCATANATGGCTGGTAGAGGAATTTTGCCATCAGCAGGCATNTTAAAAAATGGGTATGCTGTAATACGTGGTGCTGTAATAGCATTGANTTCACTTAATGCNTTTAATGCCAACAGTCTACTCTCACCTTCTGACCCAAAAACTTCTCTAACACTGGTAACGCCATGACCTAACCAGAGCTTAAAAATATAATCGGCTGATACCTTCTGGTTTTTATCAGGTGAATGAATGTGTGAATGTGAGTCAATAAAGCCAGGCAATAGATATTTACCATGAGCGTCTATTTCTCTGGTGTTCCCTTTTTTTATAAGCGTGGGTCGATTTTTAGGGTTTATGGAAATGCCAGGTGTTCCAACATTAACCACTTTAATAATACGATCTTTTTCTACCACAACGTCAACTGGTCCTGTGGCTGGTGCTCCAGTGCCGTCTATCAGGTATGCGCCCCTGATTATAAGTTGATCATAATGTCCTTCGCCGTGAGAACGCTCAGGTATGCCGTCTGGCACAGCATCAAATAGGGTTTTATTGGCAAAAAGTTGTCCGGAAAGCAAAACTAGCAGACCAAACAAAAACTTTAAATTGGAAATTTTCATAAAACGCTCAAGAATTTTATAATTAATACAATAACAAACTAGAACTCTTTAACAACTTTAGTTAAGACTATGAAAAAAATAAATTTCAAAGAAAAATTTGCAAATTTCGATGAACANTGGGAGCCAAAAGTTATTGCTAAACTCAATAACTATGAATTTAAATTGGTAAAAGTAAAAGACGACTTTATCTGGCATCACCATGAAACTACAGATGAAGCCTTTGTAGTTCTAGAAGGNATACTTGGTATTGAGTTTGAAGAAGAAACNATCATGCTGGAGAAAGGAGAAATGCTAGTNGTGCCAAAAGGCATTAAGCACAGACCCTTTGCAAAAAAAGAAGCTCAGATATTAATTGTTGAGCCTNGCAATGTCGTCAATACTGGGAATGTTGAAGATAAACTAACAGCGCCGAACGACGAATGGGTTTAAATTGAAATTAATGACCTTGCTTGCTAATCTAGTGTAAACACAAGGAAGCATATGGAAATATATATAGTACTAGCACTACTCTTAACACTCTTTCAAACATGGTTAATCCCGATGGTGATTAATATAAAAAATTTCTCATGGATGTTAACGGCTAGAGATAGCTCGCCAGCTGAGACAGTTCTTTTAAAGCGTGCTAGAAGAGCTTCTGCTAATTTGCATGAAAGCTTAGCTTGTTATTTGGCACTAGTTCTCCTTGCAATGCATTTGCAAGTTGATGTTTCAGCATACGCTTGTTGGTGGCTAGTATTGCGTGTTGTTCATGGCGTATCGTATCTAATGGCAATTCCTTTTATCAGAACTGCTGCGTTCATTGGTTCGGTTGTTTGTATGGTAATGATGGCGCTCGCACTAATATAAAAATGATTAAGTATTTATTTTTAACCCCTATAACTCTGATCCTCTTTGGTTGTTCTGCTCTTCAGCAAACAGAGACAAACGGCGAATACCGGTACATGCCAATTACCGAAAGACTAAAAGCTCTGTCTGAAGAGGACTTTCAAGCTAGCCTAAGAACCGCATCCCTGGTTTGTGAGAATGACATGTTAAGAGTTGCTGTGCCATCAAGGGTTGTAGACGAAGCTGGTTGGGAAGCAGGGCAAAACGAGCGACGCAGATATTTCAGAAATTGTATGGAGCTGAAGGGTTTTGAAAGAAGGTTTCTTACACCCAAAGACATTAAAAGAGAAGAAGCGAATAAATTACGGGATTTTAGAAACGAGGACTACCTCGAAAAACCTAGATTTTATTAGGTTAGGTTCCAAGAAACTACTTGGTTAGAAATCTCTTGATAAGCGTACCAATGTCTGTGTGATTCGTTTGGTCCCATATCGTCAGTCCGCACACGCGCTTGAACAACTATTGTTTTCCCATATTTGTGTTGAAGAGTTCTAAAAGAATAGTTGCTATAGGTATGTTTTAGTTTCTCTGCTACATCGCTGTTTATGCTACTTTTGCTAAGCAGCCCAGATATATTTGTTAATTCAGATTGTTTTCCAAACCCAATTCTGAACGATAAGTATCTCAGCAAAAAAGTCATTTTATTATATGTTTGAATTTAATACTTAATATACTGACACAAAGCATTTCTTTTGTGTAGTTTATATACACATAAAAAAGCTTTGATATTTAGGGTAATTGAGTTAATTTAGGGACATAACAAAGAGGGTGATATGAAAAATTTAACTACTTATCTATTATTATTGCTTGTGCCAGCTATAAGCTTTAGTTCGT
>NYUL01000015.1 GCA_002684055.1 Gammaproteobacteria bacterium | reverse complement strand
TCTTTCCCATATATTATTACTACTCTTTGATTGTTTAATAGTGCTGTTTTATCTCCTTGCACAAATGCAGAGTCCTTTTCAGCATTATCAATATCAACAATATATTGAAAACCATCATGATTACCAAGTATTGCTTGAGCAACTGTGCCGACTGCTGCACCACCAATAGTGCCGTAAACGACTGCAATATCTTGACATTTGGTTCCTATTGTTTCTTCATCCCCGCATACTTGTGTGCCAAGCAATCCACCGATCATACCACCAGCTGTTGCCCCAATCCAATTTGACTCTCCTTTTATTTTTATAGGAGAAGCTGATTTTATAATTCCGTATTCAACAGCAGTAACTTTTTGCGCGTCACTTGTTTTAACATCAGTTGGCGAGGTACTTGAGCAAGAATATATAAAAATAATAGGTATAATTAATAGAAATTTTATCATTCTTTTATCTCAATCTTTGTACTTTTATTAACTGAAAAAATAACATTATTAATTTTATCCCCTTTATCTGCTGCTTTACTGTTCATACTACAACTAAATAAGGTTAAAATTAAGGAAAAAAATAGTCCTTTAATAAAAAAAATACAAATTTTATTATTCATTGTAATTAATTTTTATCATAATTTCATTTCTTCTAAAAATTGGCAAAGTAAAAGGTCCATTAAAAGTTGCTCTAATAGCAGGTTCTATAAAATCAATATTATCTTTATTTAAATGGATTATTAATTTTTTATAATATTTTGAGAAGTTTTTGTTGGTTAATCTACCTGAATATGAAATTATAGCGTAAAATCCGCCTTTAATAATAATCAAATTTACCCTTTCATTCGTTGGCTGCGGTGCATTTTCTAATGTAAATTTTGATGGTAAAAAAAATTGCATTTTCATTTTTCCATCTTGTGTAGATTGAGTTACAGGTGATGTCATATCTATTTTTACTGATTGAGTAACTGGTACAGTCATTTTTACCTTTTCAGAACTTTTATTTTCACCTGAAATATAATTAAAAAGATATCTAAAGCCACTACCTTCATTTGAATATTCTATTTCTACAGCTAATCGATCCCCATACTCTCTAATTTCATAAACTTCAGTAGATTTAATAGTTTTATATTTAGGTTCTTCGTATGACATTGTTTGCTTGATATTAAATATGTTAAATAATAAAATGATTAAACAATATTTTAAAATTTTAATCATCATAATGCAACATATAGTCAGTATTTGATTAAATTCATTCAAATAAAATGAAAAAAACTAATAATTTTTTACTCTTATTAAATATTTTTTTTCTCTTATTTTATTCATTTCAGTTGCTTGTATATACTGACGAATTTGCTCTTAAAAATTTAGGCATTTTTAATCATGCTGTAGCAGGTTTAAGTGAAATTATAGGCATAATATTTTTAGCGTTATCAATCTCTGTTGTTTATATATGGAAAAATAATATCAAAGGTCAATTGCCATTATTTTTATCAATTTTATTAATTCAGGTTTTAATTTTTTTTAATTTTTTAAGATATATTTTTACAGACAGTCCTGGAGAGACTACTATTGAATCAATTATATTTAATGCTTTTATTTTTTTTATTGGAGGCCTTGTTAATTTTTTATTTATTTTAATAAATTTTAAAACATTAAAGTAGTTTAAGTTCTTTAATCATTTTTTTAATTGTTGATGTGGCAATATTTGTTATTTCTTTACCTTTTTGTGAATTTGCATTCAGGGGGTTTCCAATAATACCTGTTTTATTTATATCTTCAGTACTCCACTGCAATTTAATTTTTTTTTCAAATCCTATTATTTTTTTATTATTGAAGTCAGGAGAAAGTTTATTTTTTTTGATTTTGTTTTTTCTTACCAAATCATTAGCTAAATATAGCATAAGGGATGTTTCAAACTCTCCACCATGATATCCGTGAAGTAATTCATTTTCAGAAATTACCTTATTATATCCTTTAAATAAAAAATAATTTGCTTTGATAATTTTTGAGCTTTTATATTTATTTTTTAATTCTTTTGCCAAAATATCTAAATGGCTAATTTGACCACCATGACTATTTAAAAATATAAATTTTTGGAATTTTTTAGAAAATACTGATTCTAAATAATTTAAGCAAAAGTTAATATAATTAACTGAATCAACGCTTAAGGTTCCTTGAAAACTATCATGTTCTGATGATGAACCTATGCAAAGATTTGGTAAAACAACAAAATCTTTACTTTTTATATTTTCCTCACAAAATTTATCAATTATTTTATCAAGTATTATCTTATCTGTATTAATTGGTAAATGAGATCCATGTTGTTCAATAGCAGAGAAGGGGACGATAATAATAGTATTTCTTGATAATTTAGTAATCTCTTCTGTTGTTAAATTATTCCAAAACTTTGTTAGCATTTATAATATTATACATTTATATTCATATTATGAAATCTCAATCTTTGTGGCTTGTAAAAAAAAATAAACCAAAAATTTTATTAANNGANATTGAATATAAAAAAAACAATAANTCNGTCTTGGTCAAAACCNTATATTCAGGCATTAGTAAAGGTACAGAAAAACTNGTGACCAATGGTAANGTNCATCNAAATCAATTTAGNGTTATGAGATGCCCATTTCAGGAAGGTGATTTTAATTTTCCTATNAAATANGGNTATATAAATGTTGGTCAAATCATAGANGGTCCCNCNTCTATTGTAGGNAANGTTATTTTTACACTANCTCCACATCAAACATTTTTTGAAATCAGNATNAAAAATATTAATTTTATAAAAAANAGTAATGTTAAGAAGTATTTGTTAACTGCAAATATGGAAACTGCTGTTAATATTTTTTGGGATACTCAGGCTAATAAACAAGATAAAATATTGATAGTTGGATTAGGTTCCGTTGGTTTATTAACGGCTTATTATTTTAGATTAAAAGGNTATAAAAATTTATATGTAACAGATCTTAATTTACANAAGAAAAAAATAGCAAAAAAACTTAANCTTAATTTTATTGAATTTAAAAANGTTGATAATTTTGATTCNATANTNAACACAACTTCAAGTTATAATGTGCTAAATGATTCTTTTGCTAAGCTTAATTTAGATGGTAAATTTATTGAAGCAAGCTGGTATGGAAATAAAATAGGTAAGCTTAATTTAGGNAATGAATTTCATTCTAAAAGGTTAAAAATTATCTCATCTCAGGTATCAAATATACCTGTACATATGAAAAAAAAGCATAATTATAAAAGCAGATTGAAAATAGCAATAGATGCTCTATCTAATGATGAAATTATGATATTAATTAATAGTAACAGTAAGTTTAAAAATTTAGAAAATGATTATATNTCTATACTAAATAACAAAAATATTATAATCCACGCNATNAAATATTAAATGTANTCAATCACTGTCAGAAATAACATCTTAATCGCTCATTCTCTTNNAGGAGAGGTNTTTGGCCCTGCTCAAAACATGCATGGTGCGACTTATATTGTCGATGCAGAATTCTTTGCAGAAAATGTGAATAAATATAATATTATAATGGACTTGGGTGTCGTTACAGANATTTTATCTGAGGTANTAAAGTTTTATAGNTATAAAAATCTAGATGAAGTTGATGAATTTAAAGGNNTTATTACTTCTACAGANTTTTTAGCTAAAGATATTTACGATAGAATATGCTCAAAATTAAAAAATAATTATTCCAATGATTNTCANTTACTTCATAAATTNAAGATAACTNTNACAGAATCAAATGTTGCATGGGCATCTTTTGAACAAGAAATTGAAAAATAATNCAAAAAAATTTANNTTTTTTTATCCTGGTAATATNAATCAAAAAACAGGTGGATATATTTANGAAAACAANATTCTTAAATTTTCTAAAAAAAATAAATTNCCAATNAANTTTATAGAATTATCTTCAAATTATCCNAATCCTNATATTCAAGATATAAAAAATTTAAATAAAATAANNANTAATATTAAATCNGATAATATTTTNATTTTTGATGGATTAGTTNTAGAAGGTCTNCACAAATCAATCAATATATTTGATAATTTTAAAATAATCGCTTTAATACATCATCCNTTATATTTAGAGTATAAAGGTAAAAAAAGTGAAGANTTTTTTAAAAGAGCTATTAAAATTTATAAAAAAATAGATTATTTTATTGTTACATCCCTTAATACTAAAAAACTTTTGTCTGAAACATTTAAAATTAATTCTAGTAAAATTTCAATAGTTGAACCTGGAATTGAAAAATTTAAAAAATATAAAAAAANTCCNAGTAAAAAAATAAANNTATTAACTTGTGGNAGTATTATTGAAAGAAAAAAGTATGATTATCTNATTAATGAAATNAAAAATATNGATAATATNCAACTTAATATTGTAGGTGATGTTTCCAGAGAAAGTANATATACTAATAAAATAAAAANACTTATTAGTAATAACAATCTAANANATAAAGTAATTTTGCATGGAAAGATNTCNCAANTAAAATTAGAAAANNTATATTCTANTTGTGATTTTTATATATCTACTAGTGAATATGAGGGATTTGGAATGTCTTTAGCTAATGCAGCTTTATCAAAANTACCTATTATNTCNTATAAAACTTCAACAATTCAAAAAACTATTGGNAAAGATGNNGTNTTATATTTTGATAATCACAATAAAGGNACACTTAAAAAATTAATTAANGATAACTGTTTTNATAATAAAAAATATAAAATTTTAAAAAAGAATATTAAAAACAAAAAATATTTAACNAATGATCAATCTGCTAAACTCTTTATAAAGGCTGTTTNCAATGCATAAATTTGAGAACTCATGGTTNTTTCAAAGAGAAAAANTAGATAATNTATCAAAAAATATNTCTATTATTAAGAAGATTAATAGTTTCTTTAAAAGTTATAATGAGATTAGAATTATAGANTTGGGNACAGGGACAGGNTCAAATTTNAGATATCTATCAAAAAAAATNAAATATAAAAATCAATCTTGGACANTAATGGATTTATCTAAAAGCTCATTAAATGAGGCTAAGAAAAATNTAGTNATTAATAATAAGATAAAAAAAATTANNCTNAAACATGATGATATAATAAAAAATATTCANCAACATACTTTNAAAGATTATGATTTAGTTACNGGTTCTGCTTTTTTAGATATTATGCCACTTGATTGGTTTAANAAATTTTANAAACTAAATACAAATACAAAATTAGTATATTTTTCTATCAATTATGATGGGTATTTTAAATTTTTCCCTAAACATAACCTAGATAAAGATGTTTTGAAGTTATTTAATAATGATCAGAAAAGTAAAAAAAATAATAAGAATAAAGCTGTAGGGCCTGATTGTTCTGATATTATAAATAATTGTTTTTCAAAAACTCATAAATGTTATTTATTTAAATCAAATTGGACTGATATCAAAAACAAGAAATTTCAATTAATGTTTTTAGATTTTTGTGAAAAAATTATTAAAAAAAATAGACAAACTAATCTTTTAGAATGGTTAAATTTTAGAAAAGATAATATTATTAATAATAAGTCCAAACTTTCTGTAAGTAATAAAGATTTTTTAGCTATTAAAATCT
>NYUL01000014.1 GCA_002684055.1 Gammaproteobacteria bacterium | reverse complement strand
TCAAAAGCACGCTCACCTCTTGAGGTTTGCTCAACGACCATTGGAACTAAATTATTTTCGAACATATTTAGAATATAGAGCAGATTAAATATAAATCAATAACTTAAGTGAAAAAATAAAAACTTTATGTATTTTATCTGAAACTTAATGCAATTAGCATAAAACATACTTAATATCTTGTGAAAAATAGGCCAGAATTTTATTTTTTCTTGTTCAGCAGTAATTCTATTTCTATGCTATCTAATAGAGAAAAAAGCAATAATGGATTTTCAGATGCCATTATTAAGCTAGATGAATCTATTCCATCCTTTGATTCAATGCTTAAACCCAAACCTCTTGGTTTATTTGCAAAGGCTCTTATTTTAGGTTGGTAGTCAGTATAAATTTTATATAAATCATCTGACACAAATAACTCTGAAACAAACACCCCAAGATCAGGGCCAGCCATCTGTTGAAGCAATATTTCAAACTCTTGTTTATTGAGCCTGTTCTCAAATAACCCTTTAAGGGTAAACAATGCAATATCTATTACCCCTTCTGAACTCAACGAAACATCATCATAAAATCTTTCAGACCAAGCAGCATTAAATCTTTGGCCATATTCTTTTCCATTGTATTGAAGAGAGTTAAGTAATATTTCAGATTCAATGTACTCTATTTCTTCATTAAGCTCATCTAATCTTTCTTCAAAATCCCATGAATTACTTAATTCTTGTGGGGCCATGCAATATTCCTGATCAGCTAGCGCAAGCCAAGCATTTAAATTATCTTTTTCATATAATTCTTCGCATTCATCGGCTAGCTCAATAAAATAACTAAAGTTATCTGAAGTGTCAGCCATTATTGATGATATACCTTCTATCATGTTGAAATAAGAATTAGTGATATTAGCGTCATCATATCCTCTATCTACTGAATATGATAAAGAAAAGTCTTTTCCTAACTCCATCTCAAATAATGCTGAACTTCTTAATTTCCCTTTTCCTTTTTGCTCAAATTTTAGATTTAAGTCATTAAGATAATCAGCCATCCTCTTAGCAACTATAATTTGTGAATAAGTAAGCTCATCCTCAGTCTCATCAAGAATTACAGATACTGGCAATGAAAAGCCATCTAGTTCAAAGATGACCATTGACTTAAACATATTTGAATAAGATTTTTGATCCCTTTTATCAACCCAACTTTGAAAGCTCTCTAAGAGCTCAAAATTCATGCTTACCTCCTTGATAGTTATGCTTTCATCAGTGTGTGACATTGAGCCCTGTTCGATAAGTGCTTGAAGTGAAGTAGTTTTTTCGCGATCGAAGTCATTTGGAAAGTTAAATTTTCCAATGTTTAGGTCTTTAATCACTAATACATTATTTCTAAACTTAACTGAGTCATATTGAACAGAAACTTCATTGTCAGCAGCTAAAAATTGCAACCAAAGCATTACTTTATCTACATCATCAACCTTAGATTTATATTGAGGCCAAAGAAATATTGAAAAAATAATTAAGACAATAGTAAGGTTTTTTTTCATGTGTTTTAACTATACATAAGGATAGAGCTTTGGGCTATATTTAAACTTCATAAAAGAATAAAAAATTGGGGTGGGCGAAGGGGTTCGAACCCTCGACCTCCGGTACCACAAACCAGCGCTCTAACCAGCTGAGCTACGCCCACCATGTTTTTATGACCTTTGAAGAAAAAAATTATATCATTATGCAATTGATAGGGGGAAAAAAATGGGGTCAGATAATCTATTTTTAAAAAGTGTCACAAAAATGTTTGATGATGCTGTCGAGATTCTTGGTGTTGAACCAGGTCTAGCAAAACAAATTAAATCATGTAACAGCACTCACACCATTAGGTTTGGGGTCAAATTAAATAAAGGAATTAAGGTTTTTACTGGATGGCGCTCTGTTCATTCTGAACACCTAGAACCTGTTAAAGGCGGCATAAGATACAGTCCAGCTGTAAATGCTTCGGAAGTGGAGGCAATGGCAGCTCTGATGACATTTAAAAACGCTGTTATAGATGTTCCCTTTGGTGGCTCAAAAGGTGGACTAAAAATAAATCCTTCTAAATACGAAGATGAAGATCTAGAAAAAATTACTAGAAGATTCACAGAGGAGCTTGTTAAGAGAGGCCTGATATCGCCAAGTTTGAATGTCCCTGCCCCAGACATGGGTACAGGTAAAAAAGAGATGGCCTGGATTGCTGACGAGTATAAAAGATTAAACCCTCAAGACATAAATGCTTTTGCCTGTGTTACTGGAAAGCCAGAAAATATGGGTGGTGTTGATGGTAGAACTGAAGCTACTGGAAGAGGTATTTTTTATGCGCTTAACTCATTTTTTAATTCACAAGACGTAAAGAAAACAATGATTAAAGGAAAACTATCTTCCCAAAAAATTATCGTAGAAGGTCTAGGAAAAGTTGGGTACTTTGCTGCAAGAGCTCTTAGAGATCATGGTTGTAAAATTATCGGAATAATTGAAAAAGATATTTCTTTCTATAACCCTAAAGGCTTAGACATTGACTCTATAAGTGAATGGATTATGAATTCCAGAGAACCTGGTGACTATCCAAAGCAAGCTGAAATAAAGTCAAGGGATGAACTTTTGTCTATTGGTTGTGACATTTTTATACCTGCAGCTAAAGAAGGGACAATAACTGAAGACAATCAGCAAATATTAAATACAAAAATTATATGTGAAGGAGCAAATGGTCCTCTTACGTCTAGGGCTGACCATTATCTTAACAAAAGAGGGGTACTAATTATTCCTGATCTTTATGCCAATGCAGGTGGTGTGGCAGTAAGTTACTTTGAATGGGTAAGAAATCTTTCACACATGAGATTTGGAAGAATGGAGAAAAGAAGAAAAGAGTATGAAAATGCTTCCCTTCTAAATGTTATTGAGAATACAACAGGTTCAAAAGTTTCACCAAAGACTAAAAATTTATTAAATCAAGGCCCTACCGAACTAGATCTAGTAAGGTCAGGGCTTGAGGACATGATGACAGAAGCATATGAAAATATGAGTGAGGTTTGGAATGAAAATAACTATCCAACCCTAAGAACTACTGCATATATTTATTCGATTAAGAAACTTGTTGAATCATATAAATCAATTGGCATCTAAGAAAAATTGGCGCGCCAGGGAGGATTCGAACCCCCGACCAATAGCTTAGAAGGCTACTGCTCTATCCAGCTGAGCTACTGGCGCTGGTCGGGGCAGCAGGATTTGAACCTGCGACCACCTGGTCCCAAACCAGGTGCGCTACCAGGCTGCGCTATGCCCCGAAAGAGAAATCATATAAACTATGGGCTTATAACTCAAGGGGAAATTTGTGAATAACTGTATTGTATTGGATGGTCGCAAAGTTGCCGAAGAAAGTAATAGCAAATTATCTGCTCAAGCATCAAATTTAACAAACAAATACGGTAGAAAGCCTTGTCTGGCAGCAATTCTTGTAGGTGATGATCCAGCTTCAGCCACATATATTGCAATGAAAGAGAAAGCTTGCAAATCAGTTGGGTTAGAAACAAAGACCATCATAATGAATAAGGATTCAACAACAGAAGTTGTTCTTGAGCTTATTTCAGCGTTAAATGAAGATGAAAATGTTGATGGCATCTTGTTGCAGCATCCTGTACCAAAAGGCATTGATGAGATTGTTTGTTTTAACAATATTTCATTAAATAAAGACGTTGATGGAGTTACCACTTTGGGCTACGGTAATATGGCAATGGGGCTTGATTCATTTGGCTCCTGTACGCCTTTTGGAATAATGAGATTGCTCGAATCTTATCAAATTGACTGTAGTGGCAAACTTGCTCTTGTTGTTGGTAGAAGCCAAATTCTTGGCAAACCAATGTCTGCTATGCTCTTAAATAAGAATGCTACAACAATTACTGCACATTCAAAAACTGAAAATTTACCCAGCCTCTTAAAACAAGCAGATATAGTTATTGCTGCTGTTGGCAAGCCAAAATTTATTAAATGTACCGGGCTAAAAAAAGGGTCGATTCTTATTGATGCAGGGTATCATCCAATTGAAAAATGCGGTGATGTAGATATGAATGGAATTGAAGATATTGTCTCAGCATACACCCCTGTACCAGGTGGTGTTGGCCCTATGACAATCAATACATTAATATACAATACTATCAAATCTATGGAGAAAACTTTCAATGTCTAAAACACCTATACCTTGTCTTGTTGGTTTCGGCGGAATAACACCAGCTGGCAGAGCCTCACATAATCTTAGCTACTCAAGAATGATATATGGAATGGAAAATGAACAAGATCAACTGGATTATTTGAAATCAGTAATGAGTCTATGTGATCTTGTGCCAGAAGATACCAAAGATATAAAAAATTTCCTCAAAGCAAACGAAGAGTCAGTTTTAGATAACACCTTAATGAGAAAGCTAGATTATGATTTCTTCAGGGAAACATTCTGGACTTATGATTATGATTTTGAAGTAAATGCGTGTGCACAGCTACCTTTTCAGCTTGATCCAGTAAAAAGCTACCCTTCTAGACAACACCCTAAAGCACTTGGAATGTCAATTTTAGGTATTGCTGATGCAATGTCTGACAGCGGTTTAGACATCAGAGGGATAATAGATAAATACGGTAGAGATAAGGTAGGTTGTTTTGCAGGGTGCGCAGTTATGAATATGGATAGATATTCTGGTGATGGTTTATTCGCATCACACCCACTTGGCCAAAGAGCTTCTTCTAAACAAATATCTTTCACCCTTCCAGAAATGCCAGCTGACTTCATTAATGCCTATGTAACAGGCAGTCTAGGTATCACAGGTCATTTTATAGGGGCTTGTGCTACGTCACTTTACAACTTAAATGCTGGTGTTGAATTAATAAAAAATGGTAAAAGCGAACTAGTTATTGTGGGTGCATCCGAAGCTATCTTAGGTCCACCTGCTTTTATTGGGTTCTGTGCTATGGGGGCTATGGCAACCGATGAAAGAATGAAAAACCTTCAAGGGCTTTTGAGTGAAGGTGATGAACTCAATTATAGAAAATTCTGCAGACCTTTCGGGGACAATATGGGGATGGTTTGTGGTGAATCTTCTGGCTTTGCAATATTAATGAGCGACAGATTAGCCATGGAAGTTGGAGCAAATATTAGAGCATCGTTTTTAAATGTAAATATAAATGCTGATGGAAATAAAAAATCTATTTCTGGGCCAGGTGCTGGTAATTATTTTTCAGTAGGAAAAACATTTAAAGATATTGATGCTGTTTTTGGAAGCAAAGTTATCAAAGAGAATTCTGTTTTTCTAGCACATGGTACAGGCACACCACTGAATAGAATTACTGAGTCCCATATCCTGTCTACTTTCGCCAAGGAATATGATATTAATAACCTTCCAGTTTCATCAGTAAAATCTAAACTTGGGCATACTATGGGAGCTGCAGGTATGGATCAAATTTGGTCAGGTTTGGGTGCCATGGAGAAACAAAAACTTACTGGTATATGCACAATACCAAAATTGGCAGATGATGTTTCAAAAGACAATCTTGATTTTTATTTGGAAGATAGAGAGTTTTCTGAAAAGAGAGATATAGTCTTTATGAACTCAAAAGGCTTTGGCGGAAATAATGCAACATCAGCAATGATATCTGCGGATTTAACTAAAGAGCTTCTTGAAAGAAGATATGGTCAAAAAGAAATGTCTAGCTGGAAAGACAAAAAAGAAAACACTTCAGAAAACAGAGCCAAAAATAAACAGATGGCTATCGATAATACTATTGAACCAATATATGACTTTGATAAAGATGTTCTAGATATTGCAGATTTAGATATTTCAAAAGATAGCATTAAGACCTCTACAGGTTTTGACTATAAGTTAGAATCAGATCTTAAAGGTAAAGATTATTAGTCTAAAACTTAAACTTTATATCTGATTCAATATCTTTCGGAACCAAGATGTTTTTTTCATCTGTTTCTGAAACTTCGCCATCATAAAGTTTTAGTAAAAAATTTAAAATCTTTAGATTTAAATTTCTTTTTTGTGCATCTTCGTAAACAACCTTTGATGCCAAATATCCTTCTACCGTATCTCCAAGCTTAAGAATTGCTTCATTAGGGCTAAAGCCTTCAGCAAGTTTTTGCCCAAACTGGTAGTTTCTAGAATCTTTTGATAATGCGGTAGAGAAAAAATCTCCTACTCCTGAGAGCCCAAGAAAAGTTGAAGGATTAGCGCCTCTCGCTTGACTGTATATACTGATCTCCTCTAAAGACTTTGTTAACAAAAAGCCTATTGTATTCTCCCCCACTCTTTTATGATGAAAATAGCCAGAGACTATTGCGTAGATATTTTTCATAGCGCCGCCAAGCTCTACTCCGTACCTATCTTCACTTAAAAAAGGTACAAAATATTCATTCTTAATTGCTTGACTAAACTTCCTAATAAAATCGGTATCTTCGCCTGCGATAACAGTACCGGTTAATTCTTTATTCAATATTTCTTTTGACAGGTTTGGGCCACTTAGCACAAATAATTGCTTTGTCCTGACACCAAAATCTTGCGCTAGTATCTCAGTCATGAGCATTCCAGATTGTTCTTCAAAACCCTTGGTACAGCTGATTAGTTTTTTTTCTCTTAGGTTAATATCTAAAGCTTTCATTGAAGAACGGAAATCTCTACTTGGCAGAGCAATGAGAATGGCATCAGATGCACTTAAATCAGCACTTTTGTGAGTAGCTTTTAAATCTAATTCATCAGAAAAAACATGTCCTGATAAGCTTTTATTAAGTGTGTTTATAGAATCAACTTCTTCTGGCCTTCTTGAATAGATTAAAACCTCATTACTGTTTTCTGCTGCTATATTGGCTAGGACAATGCCAAATTTACCAGAACCAATTACTCCAATTTTCATAATTTTTTACAAGTATATAGGATTAAATTTTTTCTTGAATCTATATTTATGCTCGAGAGCTCAATGCAGTTTAAATCTACTCTATTAATTCTTTTAGAAGCATAGCTTAAATAAAGGATGCGCTCTTTATCAGTTACAAGATTATTCCATGTGTCATAGTGTGTCATACGATATTCTGGATCTCTGTCATAGATAAGGTTCTCTGCATTATCCAAATAATAAGAAGCAACTGACAATAACTTGTAATCATTAGAAATTAACAAATCAAANTCTTTATCTTCAAATAAATTATCTATGCTATTTTGCCAACCACGCATTGGGTGCAGAGGATCCTTATTTGTNATNAAACTGATTAGAGTTGGATTACTGACAGTAAAGATAAGNAAAATTACCGCTGCATTGGCTGCAAAAAATTTTCTGTAGTTATTCAGGTGCGCTAGAACGATAGGCAGCAAACACAAAAAAATAGGTATTGGCCAATTTACCTGCACTTTTCCAAATATGCTTTTTACCAAGAAAAACACCGTCATTATTACCATTGGCAAAAATATTGGTTTAATTTCTTTGGNTACAAGAAATCTAAAAAAACCTTTATTTAGCATAAGGANGACAGATGGCACNGTTAANAGCATGGTTATCAGTAAGACATGTGGGTTTATTTCTGCTTCATCTGAAAGGATATGGCCGATCTCATGATTAAAATAAAGCCAGTCATTCTGATAGTTCCAAATTAATACTGGTAAAAAGATTATATTTGCTAGTACAGCAGACAATAACAACTTTTTAGAAAGAATATATTTTCTGAGGTCACTCATCAAAAAATAAAGCAGTATGGAGAGTGGCAANAGGATAATAGAAGCTTTAATTAACAAACCTAAGCCTACTGCAAAACCAATTAAGAAAAACCAATTNTCATTCTTTGACTTAAGAAACTTTGAATAAGCAAATAAGGCCAATGACCAAAAGAGAAATAAAAAAATATCAGTTGTAGCCAGACCTCCTAAGAAAAATAGTGCTGGAGAAGAGCAAACTAAAGCAAAGATAACAGGATTAGATTTTTTCTTGGTAGAGATTTCATTTAATGTCATTGAAAGCAAAGCAGCAGTAAGAAAAATAGATAAAAATGAAAAAATTTTGAGTGCAAAATAAGTTTTTCCAAATAAATAGTTTGAAAAAGATAGCAACCATGGCAAAAGTGGGCCCTTTGTTAAATAACTTANAGATAAGTTCTGAGACCAAACCCAATATTGTGCTTCCTCATAATGAATATCAATATTATTAACAAAATCAAAAGAGAACCTTAAAAAGATTACGCCCAATATTGTTAAAAGGATTATATAATTATTTTTCATGGCGAGAATCCCACCTTACAAAATAAGATTTCTCATCACTGGACGCAAAATAGGTTCTACTAAGAATTTCACCGATTACCCCAAGACTAATAAGCTGAATCCCCACAACAACTAAAAGAGTTCCTGCTATTAAAAGNGGTCTNTCTCCAATATCAAATCCATAGANAAATTTTAGNGCTATTAAATAAATAAGTATTGCAGAACCGATAGCACTNAGCACAAGACCGATCAATCCNAAGAAATGNCCAGGNCGGCTAAAAAATCTCATAAAAAAGTAAACAGAAATTAGGTCAATGAATACTCTAAAGGTACGAGATATCCCATANTTTGATACACCTGCTGTTCTTGGGTGNTGGGTAACTTCCATTTCAGAAATTTTTGAGGGAGGAATTTTTGTAGCCATCCATGCTGGAATAAACCTATGCATCTCTCCATATAGTCTTACTTCTTTAAGGACATCTGCTCTATAAACCTTAAGGCTACACCCATAATCATGCAATTTAACACCCGTTATATTAGCAATAAGTCTATTAGCTATCATGGAAGGCAGGTTNCTAAGAAAATAATTGTCTTTTCGATTCTTTCTCCACCCTACAACAAGGTCTAAATCTTCCTCTATTAACTTTTCTAGCAAAGCAGGAATATCACTGGGATCATTCTGCAAATCACTATCTAGAGTTACAAGAAACTTTCCATGCGCACTATCAAAACCTGCTTGTATGGCTGTAGTTTGACCGAAGTTTTTAGACAACAACAAACTCCTTATTCTTGGATGTTTAGAAAGGTGTTTTATTATGTCTGAGGAACCATCTGTACTACCATCATCAATAATTAATAATTCCCACTCCCTCCCAAGCTTATCCATTGTTGTCGTGACAGAATTTGAGAATGAAAGAAGGTTATCTTTTTCATTAAAGACTGGGGCAATTACAGATATTTCTATGTCTCTTTCCATTTGTTGTATGCTTTAAAAAATAATATAGCCATTATCACACCAATAAAAGCTCCTATTATAACTTGGCTTAAAAGATGCTTTAAAAGCAAAACTCTTGACATGGCAACGAGGACTGATGAGGTAAAAAATAGAACACTTATAATTGGATTTCTTAGAAAAAGATGAACTAGTGTTGAGAAAATGAAAAAATTAAGCGCATGATTTGAAGGCATTCCAGTAAGATCCGGACCACATTGATCTATTTCTGAAAAATACTCTATTAAGTTATAACAAGGCCTANGTTGCAAAAAAATATCTTTGAGNNAGTTGCCNAGCANATCTCCTAACCCAGTAACAAGACAGATAAAAAAAAATATCTTTAATTGTTTGATTCTATANAAGTGTATTCCGACAGCGGCAATTAAAGTTGCTGAAAAAATTCTGCCTGAGAATATTGCTGCCAGTTCTTCTAAAAAGTAGAACTGAATAAGCCACTGGGAGAAGGCTAAATCAAAACCCATATTAGTAAATTGTTCCTTGGGATATTATATAAAACCATGCAACACCTATCAAAAAAAATGAAAGGTATTTGCTTGCATTGCTTGTGTATAAAACAGTCTTAAGATTTTTTATTTCTATGATATTCATAATTAAGAATGCTATAGCTATACTGCCTAAAATATCAGACAACCAATGAGCTGCTACTACTATCCTTGATAATGAAACTGATAAAGCAAAAAACAAAACAAAGGAGATGATTAATGCAGAGTGTTTAATTTTTACCTCTTTGAAGGCTTGCGAAACCCAAACAAAACAGATGCCTATAATTGTTGCAGCATGGCCGCTGGGGAAGCTGTTAAATGAAAAGATAGGTTCTAAGTAGTTAATATCATCAAATTGGTAATAACCTGGCCTTATAGAGAAACTTGCTAATTCTTTAAGAGCTTTCACGATCACCCCAATTATCAAACCAACCATTACTAATGTTTGAACCTTGACGTCATTAAGAGAGGTCTTATGTGAAATGTATGACAAGGCTGGGATAATTAGCGCAAGACACACTAATCCATTTCCCAGTTCAGTGTAATACGAAAAAAAAACTTCATTAAAAAGCAAGGAATTAAAAATTCTTAATGCTTCTATATCAACTGCAGGTACTGATTTAACCAGTAGAGCTAATGCAAAAAAGCATAAACTTACCAATGAATAATTATTTATTGTCATACTCTTTTCTAAGTAATAGATAATTGCCACTAATTGAAATAATCTCAAAATTTATGGTTAGAGAATCAATTTTATCTTTTCGAGTGAGAATTATATCTGCTCTTTCAAGACCTCGGTAAGAAATTTTATTTGCATAGAAGCCAAAGCTGGGTTTGTTTAGTTTATACATTGTCACATCACCTTCTAGCTTACCTGCTATCAGACCTAATTTTTTTATATCTGCCTGAGTAGATTCGTTAATTATAGGAATTATTTTCAAAGATAAGATTGTAATTAAAGCCAATGAAGAGACTCTCTTTACAAGCAATAAATTTAATCGAGTTAAAGAGCCAATAACAAAAAATAAAAGCATCGAGACTGAAAAAATGAGATATGAAATATCTCCTTTAAATTCGGTTAACGTGCTACCTGAGACTTCTAGACTTTCCTTAACTTCAGCCAAATAACTTAAATAGAAAGGAAGGGCCAATATACTTAACCAAATCAAGATAAAAAAAATTGATGAGGAAGCCGTTAATTTATAGCTCTTAATTTTCTGATGGTTTCTATACACAAAATAAGCAATGGGGGTAATTCCATAAATTAAATAGTGGGGTAATTTCGTCGACGAAAATGAAAAAAATATGAAAACAAATATGAACCATATAAATAGAAAAATATCTAATTCATTGCGTCTTAGGTCAAGTTTCATCATTCCTCTAACAACATCAACCAAATACGGCAAAGCTATGAAAATAAAAATTATCAAATAGTAATAAACAGGGCCATCGTGTTTTTCAAAAGTGTTTGTAAACCTGCCAAAAGTCTGTTCAAAAAAGAGGTAACTGAGCTCATTGGCTCCTATCTTGTTTGCAAATAGCAAAAACCAAGGAGCAATTACTAGCAAAAATATAGACCAAGCTTTGATGCTGAAGGTTAACTTAAAGAAAGAGGATAGCCTTTTTTGATAGGCAAAATACAATAGAGCAACCACCCCTCCTATTGCAATTATTGTTAGCCCTTTTAACAAAAAACCAATTGCAACAAACAGGGCAGACTTAACTAAATGAATATCTTTATGGTTTTTTGAATACCGATATATCTCAATCATAAGCAAAGTAATAAACAAGTTTAAAAATGCATCAGCTGTTGCAGCAAAACTAATAATAAAAACACCTGGTAATGTTAGAAGGTTCAAATAAATTTCTGATGACGAAGCTTGATTGTCAGTCTCTTTAATAAACCTTGAAAAGCTATAAGCCCAAAAAAAAGAAGCAAGAACTGCAGGCAATCTCAATGCAAATTCGTTTGCACCCCAAATTTTTATAGAAAGTGCTTGGATCCAGTATGTTAGTACAGGTTTCTCAAGCCGAAGCTCCTCACCTATAATGGGAACCAAGAATTTGTTATTTTCAAGCATTTGAAATGAAGTGGCTGCAAAAGCTCCTTCATCTAAATCAAAAAGCCCTAAAAAAAGCATGGGCACATATAAGGCTGTAAGGAGCAAGATTGAAATATTGTTAATTCTTGGATTCATTAAGTAAGTTAAAGAATAATTTAGAATCTTTTACTTTAATATAGTAACAGCCATCTCTAAGATGTTTTTTTTGATCTTCTACATCTTTCACTGCAATAAGTTACTTTATCCCAGTCTCTCTCCCATTTTTTTCGCCAATTAAAAGGCTTTAGACAGGCTTTGCAGATCTTTGATGGTAATTGTGATTTTTTCAAATTGAAATAAATTTTTCTATAAGGTAGAAAAGCGATACAAAAGATGTTGATGCAAAAATTGCAACACTTAGCCCGTGCATTATTTTAAAGAAGGTGCTCGCAGTTTCGAGTTTTGTATTATTGATAATCAAGCTCAAAAGCAAATTCACTACATTCAAT
>NYUL01000013.1 GCA_002684055.1 Gammaproteobacteria bacterium | reverse complement strand
GCCCGTAAGCTGGACAAAAGTTGGACAGCCCCCCTATTCCGAATAAAATTGAGTGATTGCAAAAGCAACCGTAACCATTATAAAAGCAAAAACAATTAACGCGGCCCCGATGATTTGGGTCAGCCAGTAGTCGCTAGTCGTAACGAACAGCCAGCCAGTGACACCGGAAACGCTAACAGAAATTGTTAGCAGCGCCGAGATTAGATAAGTGCCAAGTAGGTGTAGCATGATAGCCCCCCTGTCAGTGAATGAGATTATATAGTGCGCCTATCAAAAGCATTTGTCAATTGATTTTTTCTATCGAACGGGGGCGGTTAATAGACCTTGACTATCGCGGCCGCGCGGGGCTCCCCCTCACGTACAACTTTGGGAAAAANCAGAAACGNAAAACGGTGTATAAGTTAAAATCTACACCAAGCAAAAATAATTCTTGACAATTGGTNNNATACTTCATATAATTTGAAAAGTGGAGAAAAAATGGAGGGAGCGACANCCCGTATGCTCCTGTTTTGGACCTACTAAGGAGAAAAATATGAAATATATACTATCTTTTATCGGTCTCATGGTATTTTCCAGCGCTGCAATGGCTGGCCCCTATGTGGAATACAAAAATGAGCTGAAATTTTTAGACGACGAGTTTTTGAGTGATGACACTGTGCACCACCTGCGTTTCGGCACTTTGTTGGGCGATAGCAACAAGAACTTGTACTTCGAAGTAGGTCCTCGTACTGATGGCTACTCAGGAGAAGTTGGATATAAGGTCAAGAATGGTCCTCTTACGTTCAAAGGTAAGTGGGAAGGTTCTAAGATCGACGAAGTTGATCCAATCGGCTCCAAGCTGGAAACTGAGATTCGTTTCTCATTCTAGCATTCAGCAAAAAGGGCTCTTCGGGGCCCTTTTTATTGCACCACCTCAAAAAAATTTCTTGACATTTTATTGCTGTTCCCTTATAATTGATAAAAATTAAGGAGAATAGTAATGAGTTTACTCAGCGATACAGACAGAGAATTTATGGGCGACTGTGCCCTGCCTACATACACAGGAAGACTTGCCGTTGAAAGCGACAGAGCTTGGCTGGACGAAGTAAATGCAGACTCCGTTGTGTATGATAATGCTGATAAGCTAATTATTGATCCTCCAGATAGACTTACTANCCCCTTTCGACTATGTAGANTATTTAGAAGAAATTCAGACAATGAAAGAATTTTGTGGGTATCCAACCATTACGACCCAATGAATGGAATTATAAGACTATTCGGCTTTGGAGTGCATCCTGCTCACAGAAAGCAAGGCCATCAAAAGAAGTATAGAGAAGAAAGTTGGACTTGGGTAAAGAATCAAACATGGTTTAAAGAAAATATACAAACTTCTTTACATGATGTAGCACATGCTCTTTTAAAGACAGATTTTCATGAAGCATATAAGCCTGTGCACACCAACAGAGGGGCCATAACGTATAAGGCAAATGTATCTGATATAAATTATGTCTAATTTTACTCGCACCATAACTCTTACTAACTCAGGCCCGATTGTTACGAAGAACCTTGAGCCCGCAGATACTCTTATAGTTACTGTAGAAGACTTAAGTAGCTCGTCCCAGAATGCAAATAATATTACTCTTTCCCTGACGGGGTCAAATGTAAGCATAAATAAAAGCGCCGTAACGTCAACTGGAGAGACTTTTGTAGTAACGCCATCTTCTTCTGCGACCCAAGGTGTTTATAATTGGAGTGTAGGTCTTTCAGGCTCTGTCAAGGGTCAAGGAAATGTTTCAGGCACAGTAAATGGTATTTTAACTGTAGACCAAATTCCTCATGCCTATTCTTTTACAAATGTAACTAATAGCTCTGTGAATACTCAACATACAGAAAAAGCTCAAATNACAGGCATTAACAAAGCGGCCTATGTTGGTCCCGCGCCTTCAGGATTTGAACTTGCTGTATATACTTCAGGCACTCCTCCTTCTAACTTTTGGAGAACTACTGCTACTAACATAACTAATGGTCAATACTTGCACGTAAGGGGCAATGCTCCTTCCAGTGTAGGNCAAACTAAGTCAGGANNCTTCAGTGTAGGAACAGGNNCTGGAGGAACTCTTACGAGTGCAAGNTGGTCAATTTCTACAGTATCGGGAGACTCTACTCCNNATGGATTTAGTTTTCCAAATCTTACTAATGCTGCATTAAACTATACATTTACTCGAAGCGCCGAAATAACAGGAATTAATACAACTGTAACAGTAAGTAGAGGAGGGGACAGCTCTGCCTCGTTTGCAGTTTCTTCTAGCTCAACTACTCCAGCTAACTCAGCTTTTACTGTGGCAGATAAGACTCTTACAAACAATCAGTATGTACATTTTCGAATGGCTTCTTCGCTGGCTTATAGCACATCAAAAACTGCAAATATTTCTGTAGGAACGGTAACTTCTCCCAACTGGACAATTACAACAAGAGCTCCTGATGCAACTCCAACTGCTTTTACTTTTACAAATATATCAGGAGTTGCTAGAAATGCTTCACAGAATGCATACGTACAAATAACAGGTATAGAGGTAGGAGTAACTGCAACTATTTCTGGAGGAAGCGCAACTTTTGCAGTTTCTTCTAGCACAACTACTCCAGCTGACTCAGCTTTTAGTGCCGGAGGAAAAACTGTTGCCAACAATCAGTATGTACATGTGCGACTAACTTCATCCAATAATTACAATACTACAGTTACAACTACTTTAACAGCCGGAGGAGTTTCAGATGGCTGGGATGTCACAACTCAAGCAGCCCCAGGCACTGTAGATGGTTTTGTAGCTTCTCAAGGAGGTACGCCAGGCTCTAATAGTCACGGTCTTTCTATAAAGTCTTCAAACGGAACAGAGATGTTCGGTGTAAATCTTAGAAATACCGCAATTCAAGTATTTTCTACTTTTAGTATTGGGGCAGGCTCTAGTCAGACTTTTGCCTGCAATAATGCAAATGACAGTACAAAAATTCTGATTATTACAAAAGGAATAAATATAGGCTCTTCTCAGAGTACTACTGCCACCCTAAGTACTACATCAACTAACTTTACTATAACAAATAATGCATCAGTTACAATAACCGGTAGCGTATATGCGCTAGGAGTAGGATAATGGCATTTGGAGTAGAAGTTATAGGAAATGATGCTGCAGGTACTTTTACAGTAGCTGACACCGATAAAGGTCTTTTAGGATACGCAGTATCTCTTAAAGGAGCAGGAAGCAGTGTAACTATTAGTAGTGCTTCAAAACAACCACTAGTTTTTGTAAACGCAAAAGGAGTGACTGCAGCTGATACCGATGGAATAATTGCTGTTTGGAACAATAGCAATAAAACGTACTATTTTTATTCAGGATCTATAGTTTATGAGCCCAATAGTACGGATGCCGATGTAGTACTTACTGCAAGATCCGTTAATTATTTTATTGCTCAAAGTATGGATGAGATAAGTCCCGATGGAACTCAAGGTTATGGAATTCAGCTAAAAAATGCAAATGGAGATGTTGCATTGGATTCAAGGGCCTTTCCTCTAGCAGAAACTTTTTATCTGCCTAGAATTGTACCACCACGAACTGTTGAGACAGGACAGCGAATTAGCTCAGACTCTACAGACTATGTAGAGATGTCTAATACTTCTTACGCGGACTTTAGCACAGGGTACCACTATACTTCGGCAGTTTTTCACTCAAATAAAATAACCCATAAAGGAAAGTTCGGGGCATATCTAAACATTCTTGGGGCATATTACTTTACAGAAGCAGAATTGGAAAACCTTAGTACAATTATAATAGGACAGTTAAGATGACAGATATACAGAATATANGATATATAGCTGAAGTTGACGAAGTTACTGGTAAAATTATTCAAATACTTCAACCACAGCAAAATATACCCAATGAGGGTCTTTCAGACGATGGAACACGCCGAATAGTTTATATTACAGCGTTAAACTTACACGAACCAAACTTAGCATTATTTATACAGAACTGGTGGTTTAATCCCACTAACCTAGAATTCTTTGAAGTAGGTGAAGCCCCTAATAGGCACGCTACTTGGAGCTTATCCAGCTCTTCGTGGGTTTGGGATGCTGATGCTTTGCTAGCAGACATTCGCTTGCATAGAAATGCTAGAATAGCTAGATCAGACTGGACTCAGCTCGGCGATACTTCTTTAACAGATTCTCAAGTTGCAGAAGCGCGAGAATATAGAACAGCTTTGCGAAATTTAACCTCAAGCTTAGACAACCCGAGTTCTGTGGAAGCAGTGGGCTGGCCTACACCACCAAGCTTTTTACAATAACCCTCAAAAAATAATGCTTGACATTCCACCCCTTACCCACTATAATTTGAAACATGGCTAAAGAATTAACTACAATCTCCCCAGAGGGACTTGAAGTAGCTAATAGTTACTTGCAGTTCGGCAATATCAACGGGGTCGTGCAATCTCTCGGGGTTTCTGAAAACCAAGTCGTAGAGTTGCTCAACAAACGTGAAGTAAAAAAGTATATTGATACTGTTTACTTAGATATGGGGTATCGCAACAAAAATAATATTGCAAGTTTACTAGACGAGATGATTGAAAGTAAGCTTGACGAAGCGAAAGAAACCGGAGTTTACTCTAGTAAGGATTTAGCAGACTTGTTACAAATGGCACATAAGATGAGAATGGACGAGATTAAGGCTCAAGCTGATCTTGAAAAAGCTCAAGCTACAAACGTAAAAAGTCAAACAAATGTTCAAATAAATGAAGGTGTACCTTTCGGCCAGGGTAACTACGGTAAGCTCATGGAAAAGTTGTTAAAAGATGTCTGACGATCGTAAGCTAGACAATGTTGTCGAGCAGTTTCTACGTCATGAAGTTCAGTGTGAAGAAAGATGGAAAACCACATTTAATCGACTAGATGATATTGACGAGAAACTGGACAGAATGGAACAGCGTCAACTACAGTTTGGCGGAGCACTAATACTATTCCTATTAGGACTAGTAGTAACACTTGCATTCCAAGTGTAGGAGATAAAAAAATGGCTTATCAAAAAAGAAATACTTGGTGGGGAATTCACCCTGACAAAGGTAAAAAAGCCTTTTCAAATGAGAAAGACGCAGAAGCTTACGAAAGTGGCAAAGAGAAAAAAGAACCTGTAGTAGTTAAGAGCAAGGATCTTTTTTCAGCAGACGCATAAGTGGCTGTTCGTAAGCGCAAAAAGGCTGCGAAGAAAAAGCCTATTCCTACAAATAAAAAACTTTACGCACGAGTGAAGGCACAAGCCAAACGAAAGTTTGCTGTGTATCCTTCAGCTTATGCAAATGGGTGGCTTGTAAAAACTTATAAAGCCAAAGGCGGGAAATACCGCATGGGAGTAAAGTAATGCCAGCAGGTAAAGGAACTTACGGAAAGAAAAGAGGTCGTCCAGCTAAGAAAGGTAAGGGCAAGAAGAAGTCTATGGGAGGCTTGACAGCCGCTCAAAAGAAGCTGCCTCCAGCACTTCAAAAAGCTATTTTAAAAAAGAAGCGCGGAAAAAAGTGACCTTCTAAGCGATAGGCAGTTGTCTATAAGCGAGGTATTATGCCCACAAAGATAAATGAAGCAACAGAGTTAGCTATACCCTTAAAGAATTTAATAGGATTAGTAACCTTTACTGCAGTATCTGTGTGGGCTTATACTGGTATCACAGAGAGAATAGCCTTTTTAGAACATAACTTACAGGCGGTATCCGTAGAGGTTGAAGAAAACGACGAGTGGATTGATAATTTCTCTCCTCCGCCAGAAGTAAGTGATACTGTAAGAAGAGTTAGAGACTTAGAGTTAAAGATAAAAGAATTGGAGGTCTTACTCCATAGCGGAGAAAATAATGGCTAAACCAAAAAGTGGCCTTACTAAATGGTTTAAAGAAGATTGGGTAGATATATCCAGACCTAAAAAGGGCGGCGGCTTTGAAAAATGCGGAAGAACCAAATCAGGGAAGAAAAGTTATCCAAAATGTCTTCCTGCTGCCAAAGCCGCTGGCCTTACTGAAAAGCAACGAAAGTCAGCTGTCCGCAGAAAAAGAGCGGCCGGCAATCCAGGGGGCAAACCCACTATGGTTAGTACCTTTGTAAAGAGAAAGAAACGTGGCAGTAAAAAGAAAAGGTAAAAAGAAAGATTCAAGATTGAAGAAAGCCGGGGTATCGGGATACAATAAGCCAAAAAGAACTCCAGGTCACCCGAAAAAGTCCCATATTGTTGTAGCAAAATCAGGAGATAAAGTTAAGACTATTCGTTTTGGGCAGCAAGGAGCAAAAACAGCCGGTAAACCTAAGAAAGGAGAGAGTGAAGCAATGAAGCGTAAACGTGCTTCATTCAAAGCCCGACACGCAAAGAATATTGCAAAGGGCAAGATGTCCGCAGCGTATTGGGCGGACAAAGTAAAGTGGTAGACCATGGTTATAGAATCAGTAATGATGGCGAGCACTATTCTGTCGCAGATAAATGGCCTTATACAAAAAGCTAATGAAACTGGCGAGGGAATGCAGCAGCTTATGGGCACCATCAGTGATTTTGGGGAAGCAGTCACTGAATTTGAAGTAAAAAGAAAGTCCAGTACTTTTAACCCTCTTAGCCAGAGCGAGCTACTCAAGCTTACGATGATTAAGAAAAGCTACGAGAGACATTGGAAAGACGTTCATGATTTGTTAGCTATGGTAGACCCTGAGATGCTAAAGAGCTTTCAACAAGCTAGAGCAGAACAAGAACATGCCAGAAAACAGCAAATGGCCATGCTATCTAGAAAGCGCAAAGAAAGAGATCATTTAATACAACAAATCTTAGTTGGATTTACTACTTTAATAATCGGGAGCATACTAATCGCAGTTGCCTTATTCTTCTTACTACCATGAAAAAATTACAAAAAGATTCACACTATGCACAATTTGACCTAGATGGAGACGGTGTAGTGTCAGACGAAGAAATTAAACGATCACAGGATATGTTAGAGCTGGAACTTCGAGAAGAGAAGTCAGAGGCTCAAAAAAGAATGGCATGGGTTGCAATGGGTTCTATGATAGTTTTTAGTGCCATATTGTTTAGCCCTGCTGTAAGTGAGAGCCGAGTAGCTGCTTTAGCAGATCTACTTGGATTATTTTACATTGCTCAGGCCGGCGTCGTAGGCGCTTATATGGGCGTATCTGCATGGATGTCTAAGAGGTAATTATGCAATCTCAACCAAAAAGTAGTAAGTGGAAGGGCTCTGATGTGGAAGAATATAAAAGAAATATTCGACCTGTCAGAAAAGATGCTGAGGATGATAAATTGACGGAGCTTGAATATTGCAGGAAGTATAGCAAAACAAGGTCCATGGGACAAGATTAGATGATTGAAATAAGCCGCAAGGATATAATCTCTGATTATATTTGTGATTACACACAGGAAGACAAGTTTTTGAAGTTGCCTATCGATCCTTATTTGGACTTACTAGGTATTACACCACTGCCTTCCCAGACAGCGATTATTAATGCTATTAATAGCCCTAAGTATCGATTTGTCTGTGCGGCTGTTTCTCGTAGACAGGGAAAGACTTATATTGCCAATATTATTGGACAACTAGTATCTCTTATTCCTAATTCTAATATTCTAATTATGTCGCCTAACTATGCTTTGTCACAAATATCTTTCGACTTGCAAAGAACACTGATTAAACACTTTGATCTTGAAGTAGTCAAAGATAACGCCAAAGATAAAGTTATAGAACTATCGAACGGATCTACTGTGCGTATGGGGTCAGTCAATCAAGTTGACTCCTGTGTGGGTAGATCCTACGATTTGATTATTTTTGATGAAGCAGCTCTTGCCGATGGCAGGGATGCTTTTAATGTGGCACTGAGACCCACGCTTGACAAAGATAATTCAAAAGCAATCTTCATTTCTACCCCTCGTGGAAAAAACAACTGGTTCTCAGAGTTTTTTCATAGAGGCTTCGATACTGAATTTCCTGAGTGGGCATCTATTCGTGCCACTTATAAATCAAATCCCCGAATGTCCGAACTAGATATAGCAGAGGCTCGTAAGAGTATGTCTGAGGCTGAGTTTCGTCAAGAGTATGAAGCTGACTTTAATACCTACGAGGGTCAGGTCTGGAGCTATAACTACGAAGAATGTACGGGGTCGTTTCAAGATATGGACATAAGTAAGATGGATGTCTTTGCAGGACTTGACGTAGGATATAGAGATCCTACTGCTCTGTGTGTAATCGCATATGACTGGGATGAAGAAAAGTATTATTTAGTAGACGAGTATCTTGATGCAGAGCGCACCACCGAGCAACACGCAGGAGAGATACAAAGACTCATAGATAAGTGGGATATTGACTACATATTTATTGACTCTGCTGCACAGCAAACTCGGTTTGACTTCGCGCAAAACTATGATATTAGTACTAACAATGCTAAAAAGTCCGTTTTAGACGGAATCGCCCATGTAGAAGGGATAGTAGACAACGATAAGTTACATGTTGATCAGGACTGTAAAGAAACTCTATCAGCTCTAGATCAGTACCAATGGGATCCGAATCCTAACCTCCTTAAAGAGAAGCCAAAACATAATAAAGCTTCGCACATGGCAGATGCTTTAAGATACGCTCTATACTCATTTGAGACATCAAACAGCGGCTTCTAATGACACCATATCAAAAATAGTATTTGACATGGTACCCCAAACTCGATATAATTCTGGTATTAGAAAATGGATTTAAAAAGAGACATCGTAAAATACATAAGAGATAAGGCTAAGAATAACTATGAAAAAGGCACTGAGTGCAGAATTTGCGGTTCAACTGTAAAACTAGACTTTCACCACTTTTATACCTTAAGCCCTCTTGTTCATAACTATGTAGCCAAGAACAAGCTAGATCCTAAGAACATCTTATCCTTTAGAGATGAGTTCATAGAAGAGCATAGAGAAGAACTTTACGATCATACAGTTACTCTTTGCCACGAGCATCATTTGCAGTTACATTCCATTTATGGAAGAAATCCAGGTTTAGGCACCGCAAACAAGCAGAAAAACTGGGTAGAGATTCAAAGAGAGAAACATGGCGTGGTATGATAGACTTTTAGGCCGTCAAGAGAAGGAACTGGATATGGAGAAACTTAATCCCATACAGCAGTACTTTGGCCAAGAAAAAGAATCCTCTCGAGAATTTACACAAAGTTACGAAAGATATTACGAAACTTTAGAGATCGTAAATCGTGGTGTGAATATGATTGTTGACGATGTAGCAGAAATTCCTGTTGTCGTTCAACCTCAGCCAGTTACTGGAGTGCGCAAGGGTATAAAAAGATCTAGAGTAGATCTTCTTTTAAACAAAGAGCCCAATCCTTTTCAGGATGTTAGTTCGTTTAAGCGAAACTTGATTACTGACTACCTTCTTGATGGCAACATCTTTGTATATTATGATGGGGCTCACCTATACCACTTACCTGCCGACAGCGTAACTATTCACGCAGACTCCAAAACTTATATTGAAAAGTACACTTATAACGATATTGATTATACCCCGGATGAGATTATTCATATAAAAGAAAACTCTTTTTACTCTATCTTCCGAGGTACTTCTCGATTGAAGCCCGCAGTACGCACTATGCAACTAACAGCCTCAATGAGAAAGTTTCAAGATAACTTCTTTAAAAATGGAGCAGTACCTGGTCTTGTACTAAAGAGTCCGAATACTCTTAGTGAGAAAATTAAAGAGCGAATGATTCAATCCTGGTCTTCTCGATATAGACCTGATGCCGGAGGCAGACGACCTCTAATTCTTGATGGAGGCATCGAGATTGACTCAGTATCTAACGTAAATTTTAAGGAACTTGACTTCCAGTCTTCAATTGAAGAGAATGAAAAAATTATCTTAAAAGCATTAGGAGTTCCACCAATCTTGTTGGATTCAGGAAATAATGCAAATATTCGCCCTAATATGCGAATGTATTATCTTGAAACTATACTACCTATTGTCAGAAAGATTAACTATGCCTATAGTCGTTTCTTTGGGTACTCAATCGAAGAAGATGCTACTAATATTCCAGCACTTCAACCAGAGTTACGAGATCAGTCACAGTATTATACTTCACTAGTAAATGGCGGTATTATATCAGCGAACGAAGCTCGAGTAAGACTTGGATTTGAGGCATTAGAAGGTAACGATGATTTAAGAGTACCTGCAAACATAGCAGGTAGTGCAGTAAATCCCGATGAGGGCGGTAGACCAACAGAAGAAGACACAGATGACTAGAAATCGCAAGCATAAATTAGTTAGAGAGTTAGGAATGTATTTTGCAGAAAAAGGCAAGATAGTTCCAGCTCGTGAATACAAGGTCGCTAATGACCGACCCAACTTTCTTACCATGAAAGAAATTGTAAAAGTAATGGGCTCTTATACTGCTGCAGTCGAATGGATTGAGAAGTATGAACCAGAGTTGTGGGGAATCATTCATCAAGTTGAGAAAGTTGAAGAGAAAGAAGCCCCTCTAGCTAAACTAGCCCAAGCGAAGACAGGGAGTTAAAATGGAAAAGATATTTAATCTTACCTCTACTTTTAAGTCTCATGCAGCCGATGATGGCTCTGTTACTATTAAAGGAATGGCTAGCACGGTTGATTTTGACCGAGCAGGTGATTCTATTTCAGCAGAAGCATGGACTAAAGGTGGTTTGAAAAATTTCGAAAAGAACCCTATTATTCTTTTCAATCATGACTATGATCGACCCATTGGTCGAGCAACAGGCCTAAAAGCAACAGAACACGGCCTGGAATTAGAAGCAAAAATTAGCAAGTCTGCACCTGCTAATGTATGCGAATTAGTTAAAGAAGGTATCCTTGGAGCATTTTCTGTTGGTTTCCGAGTCAAGGATGCTGATTACCTCCAGGAAACCGACGGACTAAAGATAAAGGATGCTGAATTGTTTGAAGTATCGGTTGTATCCGTTCCTTGCAATCAAGAAGCTACTTTCTCTCTGGCGAAGTCTTTTGATTCTGTTTCAGAATACGAAGAGTTCAAGAAAACTTTCACCAATCGTGTAGATCTAGCCGGTCAGACTCTGGCTAAAGACGAAGTTAATACTTCTAGCGTAGCTAGTGATACACCGGACGGAACCAAAAAGGTTCAAAAGGAGATCCAAATGTCTGAAGTTAATACTCCAGAAATCGACTTGGAAGCACTTGCTAAGAAGGTAGCAGAGGAAACTGCTGCAAAGATTGCAATGAAGCAAGCCGAGCAAAAAGCCGCTGAAGAAGCCGCAGCCCAAGAAATTCAGGCTGAAGTTGAAGCAAAGGCACAACAAGAAGAAGAAGTTAAGCAAGCCGTAGTATCTGGTGTAGAATCAGGTGCTGAGCGTTTGATGGCTGATCTTCGCAAAGAGTTTGAAAATGAGCAGGTAAATGCTGCCGAAGTACTGAACAAGTACAAGAGTGAGCTGGAAGAAAAGTCAGCTGAAATCGAAGCTATGCGTACTAGCAAGCGTGATTTCTCTGGTCGTAAGGCCTCTGATCTTAAGTCTCACGGCAAAGATTTGCTCTCTGCCCATATTCTTGGTCAAGTAACCAACAAAGGTTGGGATACTCAGTATGGTCAAGAAGTCCTTGAAAAGGCTGAAGTTACCTACACTTCTACGTCTTCTGCAGGTATCGATGTAATCGTTTCCAACGCATTCGAAGAAGAAGTACGTCAAGCACAGAAGGTAGCACCTTTGTTCCGTGAAATCGCGGTTTCATCTGGCGCAACTGTACTGCCTGTCGCTCCTGATACTGAGCCTGCAAACTTTGCAGCTACGGGCGCTGACACTGCTGCCAATAACTTGGAAGAAGCTGGTGCATCTGATAACAACTATAATGTTAATCAGGTTATCTTGCAAGCACATCGCTTGATCTCAAGCACGTTTATCACGAATGACACCGACGAGCAAATCGTTGTTTCTGTCCTTCCAATGATTACGTCTGCTTTGGCTCGTGCACACGCTGTAGCTATTGACAGTGCCATTCTAGTTGGTGCTGGTGCTGGTAGCATCTCACAAGGTCTGGTTGGTGCGAACGGTACGGATAACACTAGTGGTTATTCTTCTGCTTCTGCCCAAACTGCTCTTGATGCTTCAGGATCTGGCGAAGTTACTCCTGCTAACCTTCTTGCAATGCGTAAGGAAATGGGCAAGTATGGTCTTGAGGCTTCTCAAGTTGCATACATCGTACCTACCGATGCATACTATGAGTTGATTGATGCTTCTGGCTTCACCGACGTACAAGAAGTTGGTAGTGATTTGGCTGCTAAGCTGACCGGCATGGTTGGCACGGTATTCGGTTCACCAGTAATCGCTACCGATCGTCTTGCCTATAACTTGGGCAACTCGGGTGCAGCTACTACTACTGCAGCTTTGGCAGTATATATGCCTAACTACGTTGTTCCACGTCTGCGTGGCGTCAGCGTTGAAACTGACTATATTGTCAAAGAGCAGCGCACCGTATTGGTCGCAACTCAGTCTCTTGGCTTTAATCAGTTGGTTGCAGCTTCTGGCTCTAACAAGCCTTCAGTTCGCTGGGCTTACTCGTAACAGATACTTGTTACTTGCTACCTGGGGGAGGATTTCCTCCCCCAAGTTTTTACTAATATACTTATGGCAAACTTAATAACATTAGCAGAATATAAAGATGCACAAGGTATCGCCAGCCCTAAAGAGGATGGACGATTGAATGTGCTTATTCCTTCTATAAGTCAATTAGTAAAAACTTACTGCGGCAACAGCATTGTAGATTACTATTCTACAAATAAGACGGAAACTTTTAATATTAATTGGGATACGAATATTGTACAGTTAACAGAGAGTCCTGTAAATACTATTGTATCCGTTGAAGAGAGGCGTACCTATGGTGACTCTTATACGACGCTTACTACGACCTCGCATGAATATTTTCTGGATTCCAATACCGATAGTGTTCTTAGAACTAACACTAGTGGTCTTGCTACTAACTGGCCTAAAGGTGTTGGTAGCGTAAGAGTTGTGTACACTGCAGGATACTCTGAACTTCCTGCAGATCTAAAATTAGCGGTAGTTGATCTACTGACTTACTATTTGAAAGATGAGCATAAAGAGCGAAGAACTTTAGGAGCAGCCAGTATACAGAACCAGAGTTCTACTAGCCAACGTAATAATGTTGCTTTTCCCGACCACATTAAGAGAGTTTTAGACTTGTATAAGAATTTTTAATGAGTAAACAATTAGTAGATAAACTTATAAAACAGTTTCTTACTAATCCTAGATATAAAAGAAGGTGGGATACTGTACTTCGTAGTCAAATGGGAGGCAGCCCACATATTACAACAATTACTCTAGAAGATTTAATAACTTTATATAGAGATAATACTATTGCTGCTTTATATGGAGAGAAGTCTTTTAAAGATGCAGAAGTTTCTGCGAATAGAGTGAAAGGTATAGAGGCGGCAGCCTTAGCTGCGGCAAATAAAGTTTTTAATGATTTTCCTTCAGCCTATGAGAAAACTACAGGCAAAAGAAAAGGCTCTGTACTTAGAAAGGGCAATTCTATTATAGTACGGCAACCTAAGGGGTTGCATTCTTCTGTTCAAAGACTTATATGGCAGTTGGGTTGGAAAAGTATTTCAAAAAGCGAAGAACTTTCTCAAAAAAGCAGAAAAAGACTTCAAAGTGACGCAGGAAAAAAGGTATTTAGAGCTAGAACTCAGAATCTTCATGAAGAGAAAACAACTGTAGGTTCTTTTACTTTAGCAAAACTATACGAAGGAGTCATGCACAATGTTGTTGAGTCTGATTTTACTGTAGAGCAGACAACAATTATTGCAAACACAATTGGCGAGTATTTTGGGGATATAACCGCTCAGTGGAAGAAACAAACAGACAATAAAAAATATAGTCTTAATGATACTTTAGAGATACCTCTAACTATTGGACCTCAAAGTATGAACCCTGTGGGGTCAGAGGCTTATGACTGGAAGCAGATAAGAAAGAAACTAGAGGATAGCCTTTACGAGCACGCAATAGCAGAAAACTTTGGCAAAGATTATGCACATTCAAAAGGAAGCAAGCCTTTAGTTGAGCAAGTACAGGATAAAAGCCTATCTATTGTTGTTGAGGAAGTACTTGATTCCGTAAAACGAAGTAGGACTATTAAAGGTACCTCTACTAAAATTAATAAAAATAAGACAGAAAGTAAAAAGGCTTCTTCCAAGGTTACTCTAAAAGGAAATGCAAAACAAGCAAAGAAAGGGGGCATAAAGAGAAAAAGTTATTCTGTAACACAAAATGTAAGCCAGAAAACAGCCCAGTCACCTATTGCTTTAGCAGGATTAATTAATGCTAAACTTCCAGATGAAGTTGCTAAAAAAATGAGATCACCTAGGCTAGTAAATAGAACTGGCAGATTTGCAGGAAGTGTTAGAGTAACGGATGTTCAAACAACTCGAGGAGGATTTCCTAGTGTAGGATATACTTATGAAAAGAATCCATACTCTGTTTATGAGGTTTCCAGTGGTAGTGCTCGTGCAAGCTCTGAGAGAGACCCAAGGCCTCTAATTGATTCTGCAATAAGAGATATTGCTGCTAATTTTTTGGTAGGACGACTATATACTAGGAGAGTATAATGACAAGTACAGCACGAACTTATACCTCCCGAAGAGCAAATATTGTAAATGCACTTGCAGAAAAGCTGAAGACAATTAATGGATCTGGAGCAATGCTCTCAGATGTAGAAAATAATGTTTTTCCTTTTTTAAAGTTTTGGGACGAAGTAGAGGAGTTTCCTGCAATTCATTTAAATGCAGGAAGCGAGACTCGGGAGTACCAAGGCGGCGGCTATAAGGATCGTTTTTTAGCAGTAACTGTTCGTTGCTATGTTAACGAAGAAAATGCACAAGATGCATTAAATGCTTTAATGGAAGACGTCGAAACTGTAATAGAAGAAAACTCTGATTTGCAGTATTTTGATGCTCAAAATAATGCTTTTAATGTCCAACAAATCACAGTCATCGGTATTGATACTGATGAAGGTGTACTCGAGCCTCTAGGTGTAGGAGAACTCACAGTAGAAGTTCGTTATTAGAAAATACTGGCACGAACAAATGTTCACGTCCAAGTCTTTTCAAGTTTCATAGGAGAAAACTATGGCAGAACAACTATATTTTAGCCGCGACTCGAAAATGTTTATCGAGTTCGACGGCCATGTATGGGAAGTTCCTGTACTAGATGGTTTCAGCTTTTCACAGGCTACTAATAGTACAGAAATCACTTTGAATGAGATGGAATCTTCCGCTGGAGTAAGTCGTCGCGGCCGTAGAGCTTTTAACGACTCCTTGGCTCCAGGCGAGTGGTCTTTCTCAACTTATGTACGTCCCTTCCAGGCAGCCTCAGGCACGGCAAATGGTACGGCAGATGGCTCCGCAAAAGTTCACGCAGTAGAGGAAGTTCTATGGGCTCTTTTTGCGGGTGCTAAAAACTATGATCGTAGTACTTATGATTTTGATACTGGAGGAACTAATGTAATTACTCCAGCTACTAGTAGTAGCGTAATTAATTTTGGCTCTTCTAACTCATCAACTCTAGGTACTGCGAATGTTTACTTTGTATTGGGAGATGCCAATCAAAAAGTAATGAAGCTTGACGGTGTTACTGTTAATGAAGCCTCCATTGATTTTGATATTGATGGTATTGCTACGATTAACTGGTCTGGAAATGCTAATAACGTTCTGGACTTTACCGGAAGCACGCATGTAGATAATACTGCTCCTATCCATTCCGATACTACTACGGATGGTACTACTATGGCAGTAGGAGATGTTTGGTTAGATGCTAATGACGGTAATCGTTTGTATGTTACTACTAATGTAACGAACGGCAGCGAAGCAAACACAGTGTATATTGATGAAGCAATTCGTGATACAGGTAACTTTATTCGTAACCGACTAACCGTACTTACAGTTACTCCTACGACCAGAGACCCTGACAGCGATAGTGTAAATGAGCTAGAAGCCAACTATAGCCTTACCTTGACAGGCGGTAATATTACTATGTCTAATAACAACACTTATATTACTCCTGAAGAGATTGGTACTGTAAACGTGCCTATCGGACATGTTACAGGTACTCGTAATTTTGGCGGTTCATTTACATGTTACTTAACAGAGGATACTAGTACTACTAATGCTTCTGGTGACTTCTTCGAGGATCTTCGTGGAATTACTAACGTAGTTACTAACTCTTTCGCTCTTGTCTTCAAGATCGGTGGAGCAAGTGGTACTCCTCGTCTAGAAATCAGCATGCCTACATGTCACATTGAGATTCCTACTCACTCTATTGAGGATGTGATTTCTTTGGAAACTAACTTTATGGCGTTGCCTTCTACGATTGCAGAAGACGACGAAGCAACTCTTACTTATTTCGGTGCGTAATAACTAGAGTACTCATAAATAAAGGGGCTTCGGCCCCTTTTTCTTTGACCAAACAAAAATAATTCTTGACATTTTTCCTCCCCTCCATTATACTATAGGTTAATTAAAAGTGAGAGTACCTTATTCTCTTAGAGTTAAAAATAAATGCCCAGCTATAATTTTAAGAGAGAAGCACAACTATTTATAGTAGACGGAAGCTCCCGGTATTCTATAGATATCAGTGATGTATCGTTTAGTCAAACTTTTGCAGAAGAAAGTTATACAGTTAAAACGTTGCATGCTCCTACAGATTATTTTGAAGGTAGTGTTATAAATAAGGCAAATGCTGCTAATTTTTCCTTTACTATGCCTGCAATACAGGAAGCAGACTTCACCATAGTAGAGAATTTTCTGATAAACAATAGTAGTTTTACTATATTTGTTTCTACGCCTACAGATGTTTTTAAACTTGATACATGTGTCATTACAAATGGTAGTTTCGTAATTGAGAAATCACGACCCCTGAGTATTGAGATTCAAGGAGAAGCATCTAAGCTTACTAACCAAGCAAGCCTTTCGGGGACGCTTCAAAGTAGGTCTAATACAAAGAATTATTTAGTTAACCCAAAATTAGCGGTTACTTTAGATTCTTCCTCCTTAACAGATATTGTATCAGTAAAGATCGAACTGCAAAATGAGATAGACTGGACTCCATATTCAACTATCCATGCAGCAAGAGCTGTTACATCTGCCTCAAATTCGATGTATCCATCTGGATATGTCGTATCTAAAAAAATACTTGCCGGTTCAATTTCTCAGTATCTTACTGATACAAACAAAAGTACAGCTCAATCTTGGGATACATCAGTCGCCCTAGAGATTAAAGCAGGTAACGGTCAAACAGGTTCCTCTTTTAGAGGATTCCACGTAGGCCCTGCAACAAGTACTTTCACTAACAGAATGAGTGCAGGTGATGTATTTATTCAAAATTATGATTGGAGAGTCACCGATAATTCAAGCTCTCTATCGTCGATATTCAAATATGTAACAAACTAGGAGTTTAGTTTAATGGAACTTAAAAAATTAATGGTCGATAGCAAGTCTGTGTGGATGGACTTTCCCGGCTTAGACGGATTTTCCGTGGAAGTAGTAAATCTTTCTAGAAAAGAACTAACAGGATTGAGAAAGCGCTGTACTACTAATAAATTTGATAGAAAGACTCGGCAACTTACTGAAAACTTAGATGAAGAAAAATTTGTATCGGAGTTTTCTAATGCTAGTATTAAGAACTGGAAGGGTCTATCTTTAGAGCACCTTGAAACGCTTATGCTTATAAGCACAGAAGGTCAAGATCCTTCCTCAGAAGTAGAGTATACAGCTGATAATGCTGAAGCTCTTGTCGCTAACTCGTCAGAATTTGACACATGGCTAAACGAGGTAGTTTTTGACTTAGATAACTTTCGTAGCCGAGCAGAAAGTCGAAGCCCTAAAAAGGCTCGAAAGGATGTTTCTGAATCTTGATACTGGAATGACTCGTGATAAGTATTTCACGATGATGGAACAGTTAGGTCAAGAACCGAAAGACGAAGAAATTCCCCCCGACTGGGAAGATCTACCAGAGATATTTGTTTCTGCGGTAAATAGTTTTAATATGTTAGGGGATAGAATGTACCCCGAGATTGGTTATACCGGAAAAGATTATACCAATCTACCTTACTATATAGATTTGTACGACATCCAGGATACTGCGTATTTTTTAGAGATACTCTCCTGGCTCGACTCAAGAGCAATCAAAAAATCTTCTGAACACTTGAAGAAGGAATATGAGAAGCTAAAGAGAAAAAAATAGTGGCTAATACAGTAAAATTAAAGATATCTGTCAGTGATGATGGGTCTCTTAATATTGTTGCTAAAGAAGCAAAAAATGCCGCTGCTGCGACAGATAAGTTAGGGGCATCAACAGATAAGCTAAATAAGTCTAGAGGTAAATATCATAGGGGAGAAAAAGGTGTTGCAGGAGCCACCGCTAATAGCACTAAAGCTTTTAGTAAACAAAGAGACTTAATCGGAGGAGGCTCCTCCGGCTTAGTAGGTGCCTATGCAACCTTAGCTGCAAACGTATTTGCTCTTACAGCAGCATTTGGAGTATTATCTCGATCTTCAGGGGTCGATCAAATGTCTAAGAGTTTGGAGTTTCTGGGGAACGCCGCAGGAACGAATTTAGATATTGTAGTAAATAGGCTTCAAAGAGTTACGGATGGAGCTTTAAGTGCGGAGCAAGCTCTTCGCTCAGCTTCAATTGGTACTTCTGCGGGATTTTCTACGGATGAACTAGAAGCCCTTACTAAGGTAGCGCGAGGTGCGGCCACTGCTTTAGATAGAGATTTGGCAGATGCACAGGATCGTTTGGTTCGAGGTGTTGCTAAGTTAGAGCCAGAAATTCTTGACGAATTGGGTATACTTGTTCGCTTAGATGCAGCAGCAGAA
>NYUL01000012.1 GCA_002684055.1 Gammaproteobacteria bacterium | reverse complement strand
GTTAAAAATCATTGCTAGTGAAATTGCTAAAGATAGAGCCTGATTAGCAAACCAAAAATTAGTAATTAAATATATCGCCAGAGAAAATACAACACAATTTGCTAAGGCCACAATAAATTCTCTCCTAAATAAATAACGTAAATTCTTTCGATTGAGCTGCCTCATAGCTTCTGCTCTAATATATATTCCCAAAGTTTGAGTTGCCGCAATACCACCCATGCTAGCAACAATAGGCATAAGTATTGCTGCGTAGACTACTTGCTTGAGCACATCTTCAAAAATACTTATGGAGGCAGCTGCAATCACTGCTGTAAGTAAATTTATGGATAACCATAGCAATCTATTTCGAATAGATTTTCTAGGAGAGGCAAATATATCTTCTTCGATCTGAGCAAAGCCAATAAAATCTTGTTCTGCTTCATCAGCTGCAACTTCAATAATATCATCGACCGTAATCCTGCCAAGTAAATGGTTTTTTTCATCAACAACAGGTGCTGAAAATAAATCTTTTGTTTTAAATTGGTTGTAGATATCAATCTGATCACTCTTTATGCTCAATGGGCTAAATTCTGTATCCATTACTTCTCTCACAGTAAGGTTGGGATCAGATGTTATTATTTTTGTTATTGGCAGAATTCCAAGATACTCATCTTTTTTTGAAACAACATAAATATCATCTGTATTTTGTGGCAGCTCTTTAAGAAACCTTAAGTATCTCATTACAAGTTCTATTGAGTTTTCAGCACGAACTGTGATTACATCAGTATTCATGAGACCACCAGCTGATTCTTCTGGATAATCAAGAATCTTTTCAACTCTTCCTCTATCTCTTGAGTTCATCAAGGAAAGAACTTCATTTGTTATTTTTTCAGGAAGTGTTTGTAAAATATCAGCTAAGTCATCTACTTCAAGATCACTAATTGCTGCTGATATTTCTTCAGGATTCATCCCTGATAACAAGTCTTCTCTAAGACCCTCATCTAACTCTCCTAAGACCTCACCCTCCGTGTCTAATTGAATTAGGTCCCATATAATTTTTCTTTCATGTGGAGGAGAAGATTCGATAACAAAGGCTAACTCACTTGGGGTCATTTCACTTATGATTCTTCCAAGTTTTGTCTTAAATTCTGGATTTGAGAACGTTTCTTGTATTAGCTCAAATCTTTTATCTAAATTTTCACTAGCCATTTGGCTATTCTACAAGAAAAACTCTTAATTCAGTTCGCCGAAATATAATTTCTTCGCAACTGGATCGTTTTTGACTTCAGCGGGGGTGCCTTGCAATAATACTTCACCTTGATTTAGGAGAATTATTTCATCGCAAACATTCATAACATCTCTAAAGTTATGATCGCTGATGAATATTCCTAAATCTTTTTTAAAAGCTTTAAGCATTTTTATGATTTCTTCTACTGATATTGGGTCAACGCCTGCAAAAGGTTCATCAAGCAAGATAAACTTTGCATCCAATAATATTGANCTAAGTATTTCTGTTTTTCTTTTTTCCCCACCAGATAAAAATTTTGCTTTGGTGTCTGATCTTTGTTCCAATTTCATCGCTTTTACCAGTGCTTGTGTTTGCAAAGATTTTTTTTCAGAGACTGTACTATATTTAAGCTCAATTACAGCCTCTAGATTCTCCANTAATGTTAAATCATCGAANAGAGAGTTTTCTTGTGGTACATAGTTCAAACCAGCATTAGACCTTTCTTCAAGATTCATAGAATTAAGATTATTACCAAAAAAACTTAATGTGCCTTGATCAATTTTAGTTAAACCAGCTAGAGCNTTAAAAAGNCTTGTCTTTCCTGCACCATTTGCCCCAAGTAATCCAGTAATTCTNTTGTTTNGTAGCTCAAAAGAAATATTCTTAAAAAGTGGTTTAGAGTTGATTGNACGGCTAATGNTTTCAGCTTTTATCATTATGATCTAGTTTAATAACCATTTTTTCAGATTTTATTTTATTTCCTGATTTAATCACGGAGACATTTCTTGAAAGCACAAGTATTTTACTATCTATTTCCAATATCTCTGCTTGCCCTTCAATAAATTCAGTCCCATCAAAAAAANTAATCTTTATAGGCATGCCTGTTGCAATGAATGAATCATTATTTTGGTTGAGTTCTAGTTTGTCAGCAGAAAATTTTATGCTAGGTGAGGTAAAAACTACTTGGTTTTGATAACTAATTGTATTCAGCTCTGTGTTTATTTCTACATTCTCTGATGTAATCTCATATTCTTGAGAAAAAATTCTTAAGGAAAAGAATGCAATAAAAAATAATTTATAAAACATTTGCTTCTAAGATATCGTGCATGGATATAATCCCAACAATATTGTTTTTTTCTTCTACTACCAATGTATAAACTTTAAATTTTTTCATTGTTTCTGCAGCTTCAACAACCAAAGCATCTGATTTTATTGTCTGAAACTTTTTAGCTATAACTGTATTAAGCTTTACTTTTTCTATTTGTATATTCTTTTTGAGCTGCCTCCTAAGATCTCCATCGGTAAAGACACCAATAATTATTTCCCCCTTCTTTACAAGCGCAATGCCTTGTTTTTTTGCGGACACTTCAAAAATTAAGTCTTTCAATGAATCAGTGTCCTTTAGAACTGCAGCTTTTTTAATTGGAATCATTAAATCTATTACCCTTAAGGTGAGTTTTTTTCCTAGTTTTCCTCCTGGGTGTGATTTTGCGAAGTCTTCAGATGTAAAACCTTTGGCTTTTAAAAGTGCAACTGCAATTGCATCTCCAAGAGCTAGAGTTACTGTGGTGCTTGAAGTTGGTGCTAAATCATTTGGACATGCCTCTCTATTAACTCTAACCAAAATATGTGTTTTAGATGCCTGAGCAATTGTTGAATCAATATTTTCAGTTATCGAATAGAGATCTATTTTTTTTAATTTTATAGCCGGTATCAACTCACATATCTCTTTGCTTTCTCCCGATTTAGAAATAGCTAGAATCGCGTCTTTTTTCTCAATCATGCCTAAGTCACCGTGCAAGGCTTCTGCAGGATGTATAAAAAAGGATGGTGTACCGGTACTTGATAAAGTTGCAGCTATCTTATTTGCTATGTGTCCAGATTTCCCAACCCCAGTTATAAAAATCTTACCCTTACAGTTAAAAATATTTGTGCATAATTCTTCAACATTGAAGTTTTTTGACTGCGAAAAGGTCTTTAATTCCTCTAATTCAATCAAAAAAGCTTTTTTTGCTTCTTTTTGGAAAATATTTTTTTTCATTTCAAACTATAATCTACACATGATACGATTTTTTTCAGCAAAAATTTTATTTGTTTTTCTATTTTCTCAATTTATTNTCGCNGAGAAAATTCCTGAACTTCATAAATATATCGATTCAAATGCTCAGTACTTTTTGACAGTAATTAAAGAAGATGGTTCAAAGTATGATGATGACCCAGAGGCATTCAAGCAAATATTAAAAAATATATGGGANCCAATGGTTGATGTAAAAGTTGTATCAAGACTAATTCTCTCATCNAAGATNTATGCAGTAGCTACTGAAGATCAAAAAAAACTATTCGAGGATCGCACTAAGAAATTACTNTTAGATACCTATGTAACAACTCTTTTAGAGTTTGANAATTATCAGATAGANACAATTGAAGATATTAAAGTTAATAAAAAAACATNTGAGGTCTCTGTAAGATTTTTTTCAGATTCTAGCTCTTTTGTAACAAAACTTACNGTTTANAAGAACAATGAAGGCGANTATAGGATTGTTAATATAATCATTGATGGAATAAACTTNGGCCTTACTTTTAGAAACCAGTTTCAAGATGCTTANATAGANAATAGCTCTAATCTAGANAAAGCAATNGAATCTTGGAAACCAACAACACTTTAATATAAATGGAAAGATTAATAATNAAAGGCGGCAATCATCTCTTTGGAGANATAGATTGTTCNGGAGCCAAAAATGCTGGTCTTCCAATTNTGGCTTCTACAATATTGTTAGATGACTCAGCTTTTATTGGAAACTTGCCTCACCTTCAGGATATAACNACAAAATTAGAACTTCTTAATTCAATGGGATCTCANATTAATTTTCATGAAGANGGTTTTATAGAAATAAATTCNTCGAATATTATTCTNCCNGAAGCAAGGTATGAGCTAGTGAAGACGATGAGNGCNTCGATACTGGTTATGGGGCCACTGGTTGCAAAGTANGGAAAAGCTAAAATTTCTCAACCNGGAGGCTGTGATATAGGAACAAGACCAATTGATTTTCATTTGGCAGGTCTTGAGCAGATGGGNGCAGATATTACCTCTGATTCAAAATATATTTATTTATCAGCAAATAAACTAAACCCAATTGATTTCAGTTTTCCTAAGGTTTCTGTAACCGGAACAGAAAATTTAATGATGGCAGCTACTTTAATAAAGGGTACCACAGTCTTGAGAAATTGCGCTAAAGAACCAGAAGTAGTTGAATTAGCCAATTACTTAAATAGTTGTGGAGCAAAAATTGAAGGGGCTGGTGAATCAAATATTTCTATAACTGGAGTCGCAAAGCTTAGTGCAAACAGATGGAATGTATTATTTGACAGAATTGAAGCAGGAACCTACTTGGTAGCCGGAGCCATCACAAATGGCCACATAAAAGTAAACAAAATCAACCCAAAGACATTAAACATTATCAGTCAGAAACTCAAAGATATGGGGGTTAAAATTAGTGAAGGTAAGAATTCTATAGAAGTTGATGCAACATCCTCAGATTTAAAAGCTCAAGATATTTATACAGAGCCATTTCCAGGCTTTCCTACTGATATGCAAGCACAATTTATGACGCTAAATACGATTGCCTCAGGAAAATGCATGATTGAAGAAACGGTATTTGAGAATAGGTTTCAACATGTGAGTCAATTGAGAAAGATGGGAGCAGATATCTCTCTAAATAAAAATAAAGCATCAGTCTCAGGAGTCTCAAATNTAGTTGGTGCTGATGTTAGTGCATCTGACTTGAGAGCCTCTGCTAGCTTAGTGCTTGCCGGCTTAGTTGGAAAAAANAAGACNCAGATTGANGATATATACCATATCGATAGAGGTTATGAGTGCATCGAAGAGAAGCTTAATAAATTGGGCGCAGAGATAATTAGAGAGCCTGTGGTGTATTAGGCCTCTCTTTAGTCACAAGTTTCAAATTTAATTCTTCATCAGATCTTATAACTTTCAGCTCAAGAACTTCACCGGGCGATATGCTATTTACAGATGCTAGCAAAATATTCCACCTAGCTTCAGCATTTCTGACCCCTACAATTATGTCACCATCTCTTAGACCATCTTTAAATTCTGAGCTATTGTTTAAATTAATAGCATATAGGGCAGGTATCCTAGAAGTACTATCAGGACGGGTATAAAAGCCTTTTCTAAACCTAAAGTCGCCTATCCAAGCTCTATTTACTTTTCCATATTTAATTATTTCATTTGTAATAGAAAGAATTTTATCTGATGGCAGTGCAAAGCCTACTCCATCTGAACCTCCAGATGTTGAAGCTATTGAAGTGCTAAGCCCTATGAGTTCACCACGATCATTAACTAATGCACCACCGGAGTTACCTTTATTGATAGCAGCATCTGTTTGAATTATATCTAAATATGGGTTTCCAAAGTTTCTTCCAGTGGCACTCAATATGCCTCTAGAAACTGAAGTGCCTAGATTGTAGGGGTTGCCAACTGCATAGACAGTTTGACCTACTTGTAATGCAGCATTATCAGAAAACTCAATATATTCTAAATCACGCTCATTAATTTTTAATACAGCCAGATCAGCATATTCATCAAACCCTATAAGGTTTGCTAAATATGATTTACCAGAAATTTTGACTGTGCTTAAATTGCCTGACAGAACATGGAAAGCAGTAATGATATAACCATCATCAGAAATTATTACTCCAGAGCCAAAACTTTTACCTCTGTTGTTAACTGATTCTATTGTGACAATTGACGCTGAAACTTTGTCAAAATTAATCTCTTGTTCTTCTTGCAAACGATTTTCTAAGTAAACAAACTGAGCGCCAAAAAAGACGCCAATAAATAATATTAATAAAAACAGGTTTTTCATGTTTCAAATCCGTTACCAATATATTAATATATAGCGGGTCAACTTTGAGCATTACATGAAAACAACAGCATTAAGAACACAAGATATTGAGCAAAAGTGGTACATAGTCGACTGTACCGGTAAAAGACTTGGCAGACTTTCTGTTCAAGTGGCAAATATTTTGCGTGGAAAGAACAAACCAGAATATACACCTAATTCAGATGTAGGTGATTTTGTTATTTTACTAAATGCAAAAAATATTGAAGTAACAGGCAAGAAAGCTACTGACAAAATATATTACAGACACTCTGGCTTTCCAGGCGGAATTAAGCAAATATCATTCCAAGATCAAATGGAAAAGAATCCAGAAAAAGTTATTCGTGATGCTGTAAAAGGGATGTTGCCCAAAAATAGATTAAATAGACAGATAATAAAAAAATTGAAAGTTTACAATGATGAAGTGCACCCGCATGAAGCTCAAAACCCGCAGGAGATGAAATAATGAATACTATTTCTGGTAGAAGGAAAGAGGCAACTGCAGTTGTAAGACTTAAAAAAGGAACAGGAGTCGTCACAGTTAATAAAAAAAGCATTGATGACTACTTTGGAAGAGATGTTGCAAAAATGATTGTTAGGCAGCCATTAGTGCTAACAAAAAATGCAGAAGCATACGACGTTGATGCAAAAGTACAAGGTGGAGGTTCTTTCGGCCAAGCAGGTGCTATTAGATTAGCAATTTCAAAGGCTCTTCTAGAAGAAGATCCAGAGCTAAGAGCTGAATTAAAAAAAGCAGGCTATCTAACAAGAGATTCAAGAGTTAAAGAAAGGAAAAAAGTTGGTTTAAAGAAAGCTAGAAAGAGTCCGCAATTTTCTAAAAGATAAAATAGCTTTTGAACACTTAATAAATTCATACTACTTCTGTTCAAAAATAAATAATTCAAAGAATTTTTTTAAAAACATATTTATTTTGTAATAATTCTGTATATAATACTGATCATAAACATTTAAGAGGAATTGGTTAGTTAGGTTTTAATTAAGTTTGAACACCTTATTTACTGTTCAAAATGTCAAAAAATAAGCAAGGGAAAAAACACATACACATTCTTGATGGAATGTCTTTGTATACAAGGGATAAATCTCCATTTTATTGGGGATATCTTAATATTGACGGAGAAATTCACAAGAAGAGCCTTAAGACTACCGATAAAAAAGAAGCAGAGAAGTTGCTCTTTCAATGGAAAAACCATTTCTCTAACAATGAAGACAATTCCGTAGTTGAGTCTCCTACATTAAACATAAAGAATGAAAATCCAAAAGTGGATAACACTAGAAGAAAAGCTTTAATGATAACTTCGGGGCTAATGGGGGCAGTAACAGTTGCTGGTTTTGCAGTTCCCTTTCTAAGCGCATGGAACCCAAGTGAAAAAGCAAAAGCACTCGGTGCTTCTGTTAAATTTGATTTATCTAAACTTGAGCCTGGTGCTATGGCTGTAGTTGAATGGAGAAGAACACCAATTTTTGT
>NYUL01000011.1 GCA_002684055.1 Gammaproteobacteria bacterium | reverse complement strand
TATATTTTCTACCCATCAACTTAATGAGGTTAGAGATATTGCAGATCATATTCTGGTTATGAAAGCTGGAGAAAAAATATTTGATGGGGATAATGAAACGTTTCAAAAATTGGATACAAATAAAAACTTTACCGAAATATTTATGGAGTTAGTGAATGAGTAAATGGCAAGTTCTTTGGATGAAAGAGCTTAAACATCTTTTTAGAGATACCAAAACTATTGTGCAAACAATCGTTGTCCCTACATTTATAACTCCACTGATATTAGGCGGTTTTTTCTGGTTCGTAGGTTCTATCGCTACAGAAGAAACAAAAAAAACCTATGACATAAGTGTCAACTCATTATCAGAATCAAACTTAATAGCACAGATAAGCGAATCAGATAGATTAAATATTGTTTTAGAAGAAGATGTCAGCGCGGTAATTAACTCTGTTACTGAAGGTAGTAGCGAAATAGGTTTGGTTATCACTGAAACGTTTGATAGTGCTATAAAATCCAATGATAGTGCAGAGATTACTATGTATTCAAAAAATATTGATACTTTTTCCCAAGCACAGTCCCTGGTTACAACAATCATAGATGATTTTGAGGAGACAGAGAGAGATGAACGTTTGGCAGCACTGAATTTAGATGAAGCATATGTAAATCCAATATCTATCAACAAAGAAGACCTTACTACAGAAGAAGAGTCTGCGGGTTCAATCTTTGGGGCAATCTTAGCTTTATTTTTCGTCATGTACGTTATGACTGGGTCTATGTACCCAGCGATAGATCTGGGGGCTGGAGAAAAAGAAAGAGGGACAATGGAAACCTTGATTTCTACTAATATTTCTTCAGTCGATATTATTATCGGAAAGATGTTATCGGTAACTACTTCAGCCGTACTTACAGCAACATTTTCAATGCTGGGTTTCGCAATACCGCTTACTATAATGTTCCTATTTTATGCAGACTCAGTGAATGATTATTTGTTTGGTTTATTGAGTGCAGTCGTTAATCCTGTAGCTTTTATAGGGGTTTTTATTTTGATCATTCCACTCAGCGTTTTCATGGGAGCTTTTTTACTTACCATCTCGGTTTACGCTAAAACCCCAAAAGAAGCAGGTCTTTTATTAGGCAATGTTTTGATTATATTTATAATCCCTTGTTATGTGCCTTTAATAAATCCAGGCCTAGAGTTAGATTTCATTGGGGCTCTTATACCTTGCTATAACCTAGCTTTAATTACCAATAATCTAATTGCTGGAACAGTTGATTGGTTCCTGTACTCTGTAGCGCTAGTTTCTACTATTGTATATAGCTGTATAGCTATCTACATTAGTTATATTATGTTCGATGATGAGAATGTAATTTTTAGAAATTAATGCAAGTAATAAATACACCCATTTCACCCTATATACAAAATGCACCTATAGCATTCTGTGACGATACAAAAGAGTGTATTTTTATTGATCCTGGAGATGAATTAGAAAAACTTATTGAAGTGCAAATACGCCTTAAGCTTATACCACAATATATCTTTATTACTCATGGACATATTGATCATGCAGGTGCAGCTAAGGCATTATCTGAGCAACTAGATTTGCAAATTATAGGTCCTCATAAAGCAGATGATTTTTTACTTCAGGCTTTAGAGATACAAGGACAAATGTACAACATGAAGGCTCAGAACTTTACGCCTGATAAATGGTTAGAACAAGGTGATGTACTGTCATTTGGAAAACAAAAATTAGACATAAGGCATTGTCCTGGCCATGCTCCTGGGCATGTAATTGGGATTAATCATGATGCAAAAAAAGTCATAGCTGGAGACGTATTATTTAATGGTTCCATCGGAAGGACTGATTTACCTCAAGGCAATCATCAAGACCTTATTCAATCCATAAATAAACATTTACTGACTTTAGATGATGCATTTATAGTGCATTGTGGGCACGGCCCAGATACAACTATCGGACATGAGCGAAAAACTAACCCTTTCCTAAATAATGCTCAGTAATGTTGCAAAAAATCTATTTAAAAAAGTTATAGCCTTATCAGAATCTAACTTTAATAATGGCCATGTNCCAATAGCAGCAATTGTATACGATTATATTAAGAAAGAGATTGTAGCGGAGGCAGTNAACTCAGATTCTCCTATAGGACACGCCGAATTGCTCGTTATCCAGAAAGCATTGGAAATAAAAAAATCTAACAGACTTAATGATTGTGATATCTATATCACAATAGAACCTTGTTTAATGTGTGCTACAGCTATAAGTAAATGCCACTTTAGAAGAGTGTACTTTGGAGCAGAGGATCAAAAAGGTGGCGCAGTGCTCAATGGCCCTAGAGTCTTCGACAATAATAATCTTAAAAACGTTGAAGTCATCTCACATATTGAAGAAGAGTTAACTAGTAATTTACTTAAGAAATTCTTCCAATCAAAACGCAATTAACTAATGTGCAGTTATAATCAATTTAATGGAATCCTTCGATAAAATTTTAAAAAATGGCACAGTTTTTCTTCCAACTGGCCGAGTAAATACTGATGTTGGCATTAAAGATGAGAAAATTGCCTATATTGGTTCTTGTGACCATGCTTCAGAAATTATTGATTGTACTAATTTATTTATATTTCCTGGTCTAATAGACACTCAATGCCACTTCAGAGAGCCAGGAGGAGAGCATAAAGAAACTATTAAAACCGGCACACAAGCAGCAGCATTAGGTGGCATGATAGGTATATTCGAAATGCCCAATACCAACCCACTTACCACCACGCCAGAAGCATTAACTCATAAAATTAATAGAGGCATTGATACTGCATATACAGACTTTGCATATTATTTTGGTGGCACTTATCAGAATTCATCAAATCTCTCTGTATGGGAGAACCTGCCAGGAGTATGTGGTGTAAAAATATTTATGGGTGCTAGTACCGGAAATCTTTTATCAGCAACTGATGAAGAAGTTGAAGCAGTTGTCTCAAATGGAAAAAGGGTAATTGCGGTTCACGCAGAAGATGAATTTCTAATGAATGAGAATAAAGAACACATTCTTAAAGACAGCACAGATGTTGGGATGCACTGTAAATGGAGAGATGTGAATAGTTCACTTAATGCAACGCAAAGAGTAGTACGTCTAGCTAAAAAACATAGTAGACATGTTCATGTTTTACATATCACCACAGCAGAAGAAATGGATTTTCTTAGACAGAATAAAGATACTGCTACAGTCGAGGTTTTACCTAATCACTTAACATTACATGCTCCTGATTGTTATGAGCAGCTCGGTACACTTGCTCAACAAAACCCACCTATACGTGAGAAACATCATCAGGATGCACTATGGCGTGCTATTGAAGATGGTACTGTAGATATTGTGGCATCTGATCATGCACCACATACATTAGAAGAGAAGGGCGGTATATACCCAAATACACCAAGTGGAACACCTGGCGTGCAAACCTTATTACCCATAATGTTAGACCATGCCTCAAATGGTAAATTATCCTATGAGCGACTAGTTGAATTAATGGCTTACGGTCCAATTAGAGTGCATAAGATTAAAAACAAATGCTCGATTACACTGGATTATGATGCTGATTTTACAATTGTAGATCCAAAGAAAGTTCATGTTATTACAAATGAAGAACAAGCTTCAAAATCAGCTTGGAGCCCCTATGATGGCAAAAAAATTACAGGAATGCCCATCATGACTATTATTAGAGGAAATATTGTAATGAGAGAAAGTGAGTTACTTGAAAAAATTATTGCACAGCCAATAGAATTCAATATTAGATGAATTTATTTAACAGATTTGTAAAAGTTATAGCATCATTATTTTCTGCAACTTCTGGTGCTGCTATGTGGGGTAAAGATACGCTAGAGGATGGCTACAATTATTTTACAGGCGATAAAAAAATAAAATATTTGTTAGACAAGATTCGACATAATAATAAAAGCTTTCAATGTATTTATAAAAGCTATAGAAATAAATATCCATATCTAGACTCAGCAGTTATTTCCGGATTATTTTTACCTCAAATGACTGGATGGTTTAGATCGGCAGAAACTAAAGAATTAGCACAAGAAGTTTACAAAGCATATGAATACGCTTATCCACTAAAAGCAAAAGAACAAACCTTTACTGAAGCTTGGGCTAGTTTTTCAAATCAAGATTCTTTGACTGGTTTTGTTAGTGGTATTAAGGGCAAACTATTCGAGATCAAATACGTAAAATATCTTAATGACAATATCGATGAGGGATATACAGCAACTTTAGCAAAATCACCTACCCAAGAAAATTGGGACATTAGGATTGATGGGCCTGATCAGAATTACACAGAATATTTACAACTTAAAGCAACAAATAATGCAGAATATATAAAAGAGACAATGAAGCAAAATTCTCAAATAGACATAGTTACTCTTGAAGATCTACAAGGCCAATTACTCCTTACATCAGGATCAATTGAATATTCTGATATTTCACATGAAGATTTATTAAATCAAATTGAAGATCTTGATGGATACAATATTGATAATTATTTGCCACCAATGATTGGATTGGGTTGGATAGTTTTTGATGAATTTAAAAAAAATAATGGTTTTTTATATAAAAGTTATAAGACAGGTAAACGCTCTGCAAATTATTTTGCAAATGGCAGCTTGCTAGCAGTAACAGGCATAGGAGGTATTCCTATTGTTTTTCTTAAAGAAGGTTTGCTTAATAAAGGTAATGAGAAGAAGCAAAAAATTAAACAATTAAAAAACCAATTAAAATATCAGACAGAATCTATGAATCGTGTATATAAAAAAGTTTTTACTAGAAGGCAATTTTTGAAAACACTAGCAGCAGGGGGTTTGTTAGCAATGGTACCAAAAAAGAGATTTATCTAAATGATTAAAATTAAATGTCATGATTGTGAATTTGAAGCTAGTAATTTTTCAGATGAATCTATAAATGTTTGGAATTTTAGTACTTATTATTGCACACTTTGTGAGTCAAGAAATATAGGTTTATATCAAAACTCAAAATGTATCTTGAATGAAAATTCTCCGGTTTGCCAATATCCTGAGTGTGTAAATAAATTACCTACTTTATGGCTAGAAAGAGGTGACCCTGAAACAGGTCTTGCAAAAATTTACGAATATAATTTTGGCTCTTCTGAAACAGTAGTAAATTTTCATACAACTTGCAGAGATCATATAGGTGTAAAGCCGCCTAAGCAAAAAGAAAAAACTGCGAGCTGGTTTACAGATAATTCATGGAGGTATTCATGGGAAGGTGCTAATGAACCAAGCAAATATGGAACTGAACAAAATAGTGTTATTAAAGACAATCATCAAAGTGATACTGAAGATATTGATGCAACAGCGTGGTTTACAAGAAACAAACTTAATTTACGCAAATGTAAGCATGGTCACCCCACTGTGGTAAGAACTAATCGCTATACAAAAGAAAAATTCTTAGGTTGTTCAACTTATCCTAAGTGTAATTGGACATCTAAATGTAAATTTGGACATGATTCTGTAATTAGAAGGAATAAGTATTCTGGAGATTACTTTTTAGGTTGTAGTGAATATCCAAAATGCGGGTGGACAGAATCAATAACCGATAGAATTAATAATTAAGGTACTGGGTCATGACCACAACCACCCCAAGGATGACATCTTAATATTCGTCTAAAACCTAGCCATCCACCTTTAAGTGGCCCATATCTTTGAATTGCTTCTATGGTGTATTGTGAGCAAGTAGGGGTATAGCGACAACTAGGTCCCAATAATGGAGATATTAGTATTTGATAAATTTTTATTGGAACAATGAATATTAAACTTAAAAAGTTTTTCATCAAGTGTCTAAAGGATTTTTTGACCCACTAATAATTTCTTTAATAAAATCATCTGCATCCATTACAGTATTCTTATCTGAACCAAGTTTTCGTACTGAAACTGTTCTATCTGATACCTCTTTTTTTCCTATTGCCACAATATAGGGAACTTTGTTACGACTATGTTCCCTAACTTTATAACTAATTTGTTCATTTCTAATATCTAGGTTTGCTCTAATGCCCTGAGATAGTAAATTTATATGTAAATCTTCAGCAAAAGAATTTGCTTCGTCTGTTATCGCAGCAATAACAGTTTGTACTGGTGATAGCCATAAAGGTAACTTTCCACCATAATTTTCAAGCAAGATACCTATAAACCGTTCAAATGAACCTAATGCAGCTCTGTGCAATAGTACGGGCGTGTGTTTAGAGCCATCAGACCCAATGTAAGTAGAATCAAATCTACCTGGAAGGTTAAAATCAACTTGCAGAGTTCCACATTGCCATTTTCTGCCAATTGCATCCGTTAAAACAAAATCAAGCTTAGGACCATAAAAAGCTCCGTCACCTTCATCTATACTATAAGGCAGTTGAAGTTTTTCTATGGCATCTTGTAATGATTTTTCTGCTTTATCCCAGCTAGCATCACTCCCGATACGTTTTTCTGGTCGTGTAGATAATTTTATTTTAAATTCTTCAAAACCTAGATCTTTGTACATTTTTGAAACGAGATCAATAAAGTTTTTTGTTTCACTTTCAATNTGATCTTCTGTGCAAAAAATATGCGCATCATCNTGNGTAAAGCCTCTNACTCGCATTAACCCATGCATAGTNCCTGANGCTTCATATCTATGACATTTNCCNAACTCAGACANNCTAAAAGGTAAATCCCTATACGATTTNATNCCTTGGTTGTATATTTGNACNTGATTTGGACAGTTCATNGGTTTTAATGCATTAGTNCGNTTTTCATTAGCATGTTCTTCATCTATTTCAGTAATAAACATATTTTCTCTGTATTTATCCCAATGCCCTGATTTCTCCCAAAGCTTTCTATCTACAACTTCCGGTGTATTGACTTCGAAATAGCCAGCCTGTTTTTGTATTTCTCTTACATACTGTTGTAATTGTGTGTATATGGTCCAACCGTTTGGATGCCAAAATACCATTCCGGGTGCTTCTTCTTGGAAATGGAATAGGTTCATCTCTTTGCCCAATTTTCTGTGATCTACTTCTTCAGCCTGTTCTAATCGTTTGAGATATTTATCTAGATCTTTCTGTGAGTTCCATGCAGTACCATAAATTCTAGTAAGCATCGGTTTGGATGAGTCTCCACGCCAGTATGCACCTGAAACCTTTGTTAGTTTAAACGCCCCTATGTGATCAAGGTTAGGTAAATGTGGGCCCTTACATAGATCAATAAACCCAGTAGGTTTCTGAGTATAGATTTGGAAATTATCCTTTTGTTCTGCATCACATATTATTTCTGACTTAAAACCTTCCTCTAAATTATCAAACATATTTAAAGCTTCATCTTTGGTGTGGTAGGTTTTATTTATTTGTGAGCTATTATTCAGAATATTCCTCATTTCATCTTCAATTTGAGGTAAATTATCAATAGATACAGCTTTTGTTGGTAGAAAATCATAATAGAATCCATCTTCTATCGTTGGGCCGATTGCTAATTTTGCATCTGGGTAAAGATTTTTAATAGCACTAGCAAGGACTTGAGCGGTAAGTGTATGGCGCATTATTTCCAAACCTTCAGCTGATTTGATTGTAATTATTGAAACTTCACTATCGGGCTGTAAGGGATCAAATAGGTCTTGTTGTATGCCATTGGCAGTAATAGCTACTGCGTCTTTGGCTAATCCAGGGCCTATAGAACTTGCCAGATCAAACCCATTACTTCCGCCAGGAAGTTCTTTCTTCGAACCATCTGGGAGCTTTATTGTTATATTTTCCATTCAGTTTTTCCGTCTATGTCTCTAATAGTCACGTTCATTTTACTTAATTTATCTCTTATTTTGTCTGCTAAATCAAAATCATTATTCTTTCTTGCTTCATCTCTTTGCCTTACAAGTGTTTCGATGTCCTTTTGCTGGTCTAGATCTATGTTTGTGACTTGGGTTGAGCCTTGAAAAATATATTTGTACGTTGCTACTTCATCTTCAATAAAGTTTGATTTCTGAACGAGTTCTTGCATTATTCTGATAGCTTGTGGTGTATTCAGGTCATCTAGTAAGGCCTCAGCAATTTTTGTTGATCCTACAAATTTTGGTTTAATATCACTATAGCTCTCTATGAAGTTAGTAATTTTTGTAGATATCGATTTTGCTTGATCCAGAAGGGTTTTGCTCCAAGGTATTGGTTGACGGTAATGAGTCGATAATAAAGCTAAACGTACGTGATTGCCGTCATAGTTTTTAAGCAAGTCTTTGATATATACAACATTACCTAAAGACTTAGACATCTTTTCGTTTTCTAAATTTAAGAAACCATTATGAAACCAATATTTAGCAAAATCTTGCGCATTATCTGAATTGTGAAATGCACAGGTTTGAGCAATTTCATTGTCATGATGTGGAAACTTAAGGTCATTTCCACCACCATGTATATCAAAAGGTATATCAAGAGTTATCTCAGACATTACAGAGCATTCTAGATGCCAACCTGGCCTACCATACCCCCAAGGAGATTCCCATCCTGGTTCGTCAGCATTAGATGGTTTCCATAGGACAAAATCGTTTTCATTTTCTTTGTAAGATTCAACGACAACACGCTTGCCTGATTTTTGTTCATTAAGATTCCTGCCTGACAAGCATCCATAGTTTGCAAAACTGCTAACTCTGAATAAGACATTGCCATCTGTCTCATAAGCTTTACCCAGCCCTATCAGCTTTTTAATATACTCAATCATCTCCTTAATAAAGTCTGTTGCAAAAGGTTGTATATCTGGGGGGGTTATGCCTATTAGCCCTATATCTTGCATATATACATCAAAATATTTTTTTGATAATTTGTCGATTGAAATACCTTCTTCTTTTGAAGCTGCAATGATCTTGTCATCTATATCTGTAATATTCGAAACATAAGTTACTTTTGGATATATCCCCTTTAAAACTTTTGACAGCAAATCAGCGGCTATAAAGGCTCGAGCATTGCCTATATGAATTTTGTTGTAAACAGTTGGCCCGCATGAATAAAATCTTACATGTGATTCATCTATAGGGATAAATTTTTCTTTATTTTTTGAAAGACTGTTATATATGTTAAGCATTTAATCACCAAAATAACTTGCAGAATTACTGCTGTGTTCAGATACCTCAACTGATACAACATTAACATCAACGTCTTTAAGTTTCTTGCTTATATGGTTATAGGTAAGTTCAGCAAATGACTCACAACTTATTTTATCTAAAACTATCACCTGTGCAGCTCTTCTATCTAAGCTTTGGAGTAGCACTAATTCTGGATCATCTTTTGCGACAAGCAGAGTATGATCAAATGTTTTAGTAAGCCAGTTATCTAAGAATGAAAATTTCCCAAAATCATATACCCAGTTATTGATATCAAGGGTAGGGGACTCTAGAACAATTTTAAAACCTAAACTATAACCATGTATATTTTGACAATGTGTTTTAGCTGACCATTGCCTAAAGGCACAGGAATACCCTCTGTCATGTCCATATGTTTTAGTTACTCTATACATATTCTTGTAATTTTGTTTGTAGATAGCCAAAAGGAAGACCATTAATAGCTTCCATGCTACCAGTTATTTGTGAGAATAATTTATAACCATTTTTTTCAAACATGTAAGAGCCACAAGATTTTAAAGGGTTATCTAATTCTACGTATTCAATAATATCTTTTTCAGTAAGATGTTTCATAGTCATTTTACTAAATATTGTCTCGCTATATAGTAGTGCTCCATTTTTTGAAAATGCATACGAACCAATCAATTCATGTGTTTTCCCAGCTAATTCTAATAAATTTTCTATAGCTTTAGCTTTGTTTTTGGGTTTACTGTATATCTTTTTACCCATTGCACACACTTGATCGCAACCTAAAATAATGTGATCACTATAAATATCACAAACGCTGAGTGACTTTTGTTCTGCTAGGTATTGGCTTAAATCAGCTGGTTCTATGTTGTTGTTTCTCTTAGCATTATTTTCGTTAAATTGATGATTTACAGCTTTAAATGGGATTTTATATTTACTTAATATTTGTTTTCTAACCTCAGATGAAGACGCAAGAATAAGCTTAGAAGCTTCCAATTATTTTTTTGGTAAAGTTACAAATGAAAGAAATTCATTCCTTGTTACTGCGTTTTCCTTGAAGACACCCTTCATTGCACTAGTAACAGTTGAAGATTCATGTTTATGAACACCCCGAGTTGTCATACATTGGTGACTGGCATCTATTACAACCGCAACACCCTTGGGTTCAAGTACTTTTTGAATTGTATTAGCAATTTGAGATGTCATTGTTTCTTGTGTTTGCAATCTTTTGCCAAACACATCTACGATTCTTGCTAGTTTACTTATACCTACAACTCTATTATTTGGGATATAGCCAATATGAGCTTTCCCTAAGATTGGTACTATGTGGTGCTCACAATGTGACTCAAGCCTTATATCTTTGACGATTACCATTTCATCGTAACCTTCTACTTCTTCAAAAGTTTTTCTTAAGATTTCCTCAGGATCGAGGTGGTATCCTTCAAAGAATTCTTCATATGCTTTAACTACTCTTTTGGGAGTCTCAACTAATCCTTCTCTATCAGGGTTATCACCAGCCCACTCTATTAATGTTCTGACTGCTTGTTCTGCTTGGTCTCTATTTGGTTTACTCATAATGGTTATATTATAACTTTAAGATTTACTATATCTACAGCTATTTAAGGGAGATTTTCATGGATTCAAGGATATTCATATTCTCATCTTTTAAAAATAAACTTAAATATGAATTGGAAAATTCAACAATCCCATAATTATTTACTGTATGTGTTTTTCCTTGAAGTAAAGTGTCTGTTTCTGGTATGGGAGGAATGCCTTTATTTAGTGCCGAAGCTGTAAGCTCAACAATTTTGCCTGATTTATATATACCACCTCTATGCCTGTCACCACTTATAACTAATACAGTTGAATTAAGTTGATTAAGTAAAGATAGGATTTTGGCTCTTTCATTAGGAAAATTAGACCATTTTTCAAATCTATGCTCTGACGCCAATAATTGTATAGATGTTGCAAGAATCAAAATATCGTGAGGTTT
>NYUL01000010.1 GCA_002684055.1 Gammaproteobacteria bacterium | reverse complement strand
TGCACCTAAATCAATTTTTTCGTTATAAGAATCTACATCATAAACACCACCAACTGCAACAATAATTTTTTCTGGGTTTAAAAATGGTTTTATTGCTTTGAGAATTTTATTTGAAGGTTCTCTTAAGAGTTTACCTGAGATCCCGCCTGGTTTATCTTTCATTCCAATATTGCTTTTTAGTTCTACATCATTAGTTGTGTTAGTTATAATTACGCCATCGATTTCACTAGCATTTATCACTGATAATAATTCTTTATATGTTTCTAAACTTTCGTCTGGTGAAAACTTTATTAGTATTTTTGGCTTATAGGTGTTTTTGTCTCTCTCTACAATTATTGCTTCAATCATTTCCTGAAACATATTTGTACTATGTAGATCTCTAAGGCCTGGCGTATTAGGAGAAGAAATATTTAATGTTACAAAGTGGGCATATTTATAAATTTCTTTGTAACAAGTGATGTAGTCATCTAAGGCATTTACAGCTACTTGATCTTTATTCGGGCCTATATTGATGCCCAAACAAATATTTTTATCAATAGTTAATAGTCGTTGTTTGATCTGTTCTAGTCCATCATTTGGGAAGCCAAGACTGTTTAATAATGAACTTTGTTTGATGATTCTGTGAAGTCTTGGTTTAGGGTTGCCACTTTGAGCTTTGGGCGTGATAGTACCAACTTCTATAAAGCCGAAACCTATGTTACTGAACTCTTTAATTAATTTACCGTTTTTATCAAGTCCGGCTGCTAAGCCAAGACGGTTTTTTACTTTCAAACCCTTTACGTTCTGAGAAGTTTGATTGAACCTATAGCTCCAAGAAAATAATTTAAGATATACATGAGATAAAGTCTGAGAAAATTCTGGTGGAAATAAAAAAAGTATTTTGCTTAAGAACTTATAGATTTTCTATATCTCCAATATAAGATTTAAGTTCATCTCTTATTTCGGTATTTTGAAGACCATAAGCGATGTTAGCTTTAAGATAACCAACCTTACTACCACAATCGAATCTATCGCCCATGAACTCATACCCAATAAAGTCTTCAATGTTACTTAAGATTGCATCTGTAATTTGAATTTCACCATTCTTGCCGGCATTCTCATTATCAATATGAGAAAATATTGTCTTCTTGAATATATATCTTCCAACAACTGCTAAGTCTGAAGGTGCAGCTGATGCAGCTGGCTTTTCAACTATTCCAGAAAGATGAGATATCCTGCCATCAATTGTTTTTGGGTCTACCACCCCAAATTTTGATATATCTTTTTCGGGAATTTTTTCTAAGGCCAAAACCTGTTTATTGTGCTTCTCTGCCTTATCTTTCATTTGCTCTAGAATGTTTGGTCCTTGATTAAAAATTAGATCATCCGCCAGAATAACCACAAAAAATTCATCCTCTTCAATAAAATCATTTGCACAGCCTATTGCATGACCCAGTCCTTTTGGCTCTCCCTGATCAACTGAAATAAATTTAGCTTTTGCACCACCTATGTGTTTGATGGAATTGGCAAGATCTTGTTTGCCTTGTCTGACTAACATTTCGTAGAGTTTTTCATTATTCTTAAAGTGAGTGTCAATAGAAGATTTTGCATGATGGGTGATAAAAATAAATTCTTCTACACCAATTTTAGCTGCTTCTTCAACAGCGTATTGAATTAGGGGTTTATCTACTATGGGCAACATTTCTTTTGGTGTGGCTTTTGTTGCAGGCAGAAATCTTGTGCCAAAACCTGCTACTGGAAATACTGCTTTCTTAATATTCATTTGTGAGAATTATACAGAAGTTGCCTAATTTGAGCTATTTTCATCTTTGGAAATACTCCAATGCAACTTATCACGACATGTTTTGAAGAAATCATGATTCTTNGGATGCAAGAGTTTAAAACNTTGGTCGCTTTTGGTAATGACAAAATCTTTTGTGTCATTTTCAATTTGTATTTCTTGNTTGCCATCAATAATTATAAAGCTACTTAAATNTTCGGGTGTTTTGATGAGGCTTACTTCAATTTTAGCTGAGCTNGGAACNATTAATGGGCGCGCTGATAAGGATAGAGGNTTTAGTGAAGTAATGACCAAACCTTTTACATCTGGGGACAAGATTGGTCCCCCAGCAGACAGAGAGTAGGCAGTAGAACCNTTAGATGTCGAGATAATCAGACCATCTGCTCTCTTCCTGTAAATAAGATTCCCTTCAATTCTTAGTTCGAAATGCATCAATTTATAACTTTTTTGAGTGTGTAAAACTATTTCATTGAATGCTGTATAAGATTTTCCATTATAGGAGCACGAGATAGTCTCCTTGTCTTCTACTAAGTTATTGCCACTTAATACCTCNACTAACTCAGTTCCTAAGTTTTCTGAATCAAGGTCTGCCATAAAACCAACTTTACCAAGATTAACACCAAGAAAAGGACAGTTAATATGGGAGAAAAGTTTTGCAGCTGAGAGCATCGAACCATCTCCCCCAATTACAAGCACTAGATCAAAACTTTTATAACTAGAAGAGTCATTATTTTCATCATAGACTGAATAATCTGATTTATTTTCAGATAAAATATTTTGTACTTCTTTTAAGGCTTTGTTTGATTTATTTTTATCAAACACAACCACTAAAATATTTTTATAATTAAACATTGAACAANTATTTTAAAGCTTTAAAGCGTATCCTTGAAGGAAAAGATGCTATTACATTTTTTTCAGGTGCGGGNTTAAGCGTTTCGTCAGGNCTNCCAGACTTTAGANGTGACAANGANNGTTTCTGGAAAACCAATNCTCCTGTNCACTTTAGCGACTTTCTGAAAGANCACGATAGNAGAAAAAAATCTTGGCNAAATAATCTTGCTATACATAAAAAAATAGTAGGTTCTTCGCCATCAGATATGCATCAACTCATAAATAAACTAATCAATAAAAATCCACAAAACTTTCATATCACCCAAAATATTGATGGNCTACATGAAAATACAAAACACCCAGACAATGTGCTTGAATTACATGGCAATNTNTTTAATTGCAGTTGCCTTGANTGTGGTAGTAAATTTTCTACACAAGAATTTTATAAANCNCACAATAAGCAAAGTGACTTTATCTGTCCTGAGTGTCTCAAGGGCTTAGTCAAAGTTGGTACCATCTCTTTTGGGCAATCTCTAGATACTAAAATACTGAAAATTGCTCATGCAGTTTCTGCTGCAGCAAAATATTTCATTGCCATTGGCAGTTCATTAAAAGTTTCTCCTGCTAATAGTTTCATCAAAGTTGCAAAAGAAAATGGAGCAAAAATTATTATCCTCAATAAAGATGCAACACCTTTTGATGATTATGCTGATATAGTCATCAATGACTATTTAGAGAATATTTATGAACAAATTAAATGAGCAACTTACAAAACTAATTGAGACCTTTAAGAGTCTGCGTGACCCTAAAAATGGGTGCGCTTGGGATAAAGAGCAAACCTTTAAATCAATAGCAAGTTGCTCTATTGAAGAAGCATATGAAGTTGCAGATGCTATCGAAAGAGAAGATTTTCAAGCATTAAGATCTGAACTAGGTGATTTATTATTTCAGGTCGTATTTCATGCTGAAATGGCTGACGAAAAAGAACTCTTTGACCTAACAGATGTAATAACTGAACTAAACGATAAGTTGATAAGAAGACATCCTCACGTTTTTTCAAACAAAAGTGCTATTTCTNCCAGTGAAAGTTTATCTATATGGGAGNATATNAAAGCTGAGGAACGNAAAGAACTTAAATATTCATCTCTAATGGATGATGTGCCTAAGAACCTACCCAGTCTTATTAGAGCAAAAAAACTTCAAAAAAGAGCAGCAAGAATTGGCTTTGACTGGCTGGAAAGCAAACAAGTTATGGCAAAGATTGAAGAAGAGGTTCGGGAATTGCAGATTGAACATGATGCAAATAATAAAGCTAATATTTCTGAAGAAATTGGAGATATATTGTTTACTATAGTTAATCTATCAAGACATTTTGATTTAGATCCTGAGGATATAATGAGAAAATCAAATTTAAAGTTTGAAAATAGGTTTAGAGCAATGGAAAATTATGCTGAACGAAATAAAATTTCTCTTGAAAATATGAACTTAGAAGAACTAGAAAGTATCTGGCAAAAAATTAAATGATTAGATTTTTACGAGGAATAATAACTTTTGTATTGTGTTTGCTAAACGCTATATTTGTCATTCTAGTAGTAACACCCATAGGTTTGCTTAGATTCATACCAATCACATTTGTTCAAAAAAATATTCTCAAGCTCAATGAAGTTTTCGGAGCACTCTATTTATATTTCAATAGTAGAATTCAAGACTTAATGCATAGACCTGACTATCAAGTCCATGGCCAAGAGAAATTAAAAAAAGGAATCTGGCAATTTACAACAATTAATCACCTCAGTTGGGCAGATATATTTGTTTACTTGTATTATTGCAACTTCAAACAAGATGTTCCAAGAATCTTTATGAAAGCGCAATTATGGTGGTTGCCATTGACTTGGACTGCTAATATTGGACTTGCCATGCCCTATGTCGTAAGAAGATCAAAAGAAGCGATTAAGGCAAACCCAGAACTTGCACAAACTGATAAAAACTCAACAATTAAAGCATGTAGAATGTATAAAATTATGCCTACAAATGTGGCTGGTTTTATTGAAGGCACCAGGATCGATAAAGAAAAATATTTAGCATCAAAAAGTAAATTTAAAAATCTTATGCCTCCAAAAATTGGTGGTATGGGCTATACACTTGAGGTCATGCCTTATATCGATCACCTTACAGATGTAACTCTTGTGTACAAATCAGATAAAAGAGCTTTCTGGAATTTTCTTTGTGGAGACTTGAGAGAAGCAAGTGTGACAATAAATACATATAAGATTCCTGAAGAATTAAGAGGCGTTGATTACAGTGATAATCAAGAAATGCGGGATAAATTGAAGGCCTTCTTGGAAAATATCTGGGAAGAAAAGGATAAAATTATAGAGAAAGAAAAAGAAAAATATGGCATCAAGACTGTTTTCTAGTTATTTACTACTGTTCTTACTAATAGGTTGTTCTGTAAATGAAGATAAAATCGATTATGAGTCTGAATTTCAATCTATTGTAATGGAATTTGAAAATTCTTCGATTCTCAATTTTGACCAGGACCAACTTAGCGATTTAGGTTTTGTAGAAGATTTTATCAATAAACTAGACAAGCAAAAAACTACTTTTCTTCAAGAAGACATTGAAGCATTTATTAACACCAAGGTAGATACTAGCCCTAAAAATTATTGGACCCTTAAGAATGCGGTGGACCTCTATTACCAAAGATATAAAGAATCTTTGAATGATAGAAGGCGAATACTCAATACACATGTATTCAACTTTGAAAAGGATGAATTCATTGAATTAAAATCTAGAGAACAATATTTTAAAGACGAAAAGGCCAAAAATAATTATCAAAGAAAAATCATTAAAAATGAGCTTATCAATTCGATGTTATCTGGTAACGATCTCAAAGAAGCAAAAAGTGAGCTAAAAAAAATCTATACCGATAGAATTTCATCAATTTCAAAAATAAGAGAGGCAGATAGATTTACGTTATTGGCAAATAA